>CALVSU010000005.1 GCA_944359385.1 uncultured Clostridia bacterium
GAGATGCTCGATCTTGAACAGCGAGTCGCAAAGATAGACGCGATGACCAAAGAGGATTGCGAGCGAGCTCTCGCACTTAATTTCGATGCGGATAAAATGGCGGCGGCTGTCGTCGGAAAGGTCAAAAAACCGCTTGTCATCCGATGAGCCGATAGTTGCTCTGCATATCATATATGCGGAGCAACTTAGTTATACAGCCATAAATAAATTGCTTTTACGGGTTTATTGAAGTACTATGTCAGATATAATACGCGGTTTTCAGCCTGTTTTTGATGCGAGGAGCAAGCTTCTGATCCTCGGGAGCTTCCCTTCTGTCAAGAGTCGCGCGGTTTCTTTTTATTACGGCAACAGACAAAACAGATTTTGGAAAACGCTCTCTGATTTTTTCGGAGAGAAAATCGGGGATACTGCGGAGGAAAAGCAAAGGTTCGTGCTTTCGCACCGCATTGCGCTGTGGGACATTGTGACCGAATGCGAGATCGACGGATCTTCCGATGCGTCGATCAGGAATTACAGGATCGCCGATCTCAAAGAAGTCTTGGATCACGCGAAGGTCGAGTGTATTTTCCTCAACGGCAAAAAGGCGCTGGAAATTTTTGTGCGTGTATACGGCGATATCGCTGTTCCGTTTCGTCTTCTGCCTTCGACTTCTCCCGCAAATCCGCGCTTTTCGGAAAGCGCGTGGTTTGACGCTCTTTCGCAATTCTTCGGTTCGGACGTTTAAGCGGGCGTTCCCGACGGACGGGCATGGCGTTCCGTCAAGGCGTGCGGGCGCGATTTCTTTCGGGAGGCGCGCAGATATTATTGCATTACCGCATAATAAAGGAGAGAGGCTTTGAAAGAATACAAAGAGGTCGTTTCCGACCTGATCGCGATGAAAGACGAAAAATACAGACAGTTCAATGAGCGTATCGTCAATGTTCCGCCGGGTACGAGCATTGGTGTCAGGATGCCTCTTTTGCGGGCATACGCAAAGGCGTTTGTGCGTGAAGATGGGTTTGACCGGGAAGCGCTGTTTTCTTTTCCCGACGATATTTTTGAGATCAGGCTGTTGAAGTGCCTTGCGGTCGGGTATAAAAATATGCCTTTCGCGGAAAAGAAAAAACTGATCGGCAGGTGTGTGCCCGTGATCGACGGATGGGCTGTCAACGATCTTTTTTGTTCGACGCTCAAAGAAGTCAAAAAACACAGGCAGGAGTTTTTGCCCGAGATCGAAAAGTACATAGAACAGGGCACCGAATTTTCTCAGCGCTTTGCGTACATTATGCTTCTCGGGTGTTATATGGAGCGGGAGTTTTTGCCGCAGATTTTTTCCCTTTTGGAACGGGCGCACACGCAGTTTTACTACACGCATATGGGAGCGGCATGGCTGATCGCGGAGGTGCTGGTCCGATTTTTTGACGAGGGTGTGTCGTATCTTGTCTCGAGCGGTTTGGATGCTAAAACGATCAATAAGGCGATCCGGAAGGCGAGGGAAAGTTTCCGCCTTTCGGAAGCGCAAAAAAATTATTTAAAATCTTTGAAAAAGTGATGAAAAACTTTTCGGAATATGATACAATATGCGTAACGCTTCAAAAGAGTGAGAGAAGCGACCTTTAATAGAACACGGAGACGTACATGGACATCATCAGGAAACTGACGGAGGAATTTCCTGCCGTCAAAGCGGACAAAGTTCAAAACATCATCAATCTGATCGATGAAGGGAATACCATTCCTTTCATAGCCCGTTATCGCAAGGAGATGACGGGAAGCTGCGACGACCAGGTGCTGCGCGAATTCAACGACAGGCTTATCTATCTTCGGAATCTGGAGAAGAGGAAAGAGGAAGTTGCGGGCGCGATCACGGAACAGGGGAAGATGACGGAGGAGATCCAAAAAGCGCTGGACGCGGCGTCGACGCTTACCGAAGTGGAAGACATTTACCGCCCTTATAAGCAGAAGAAAAAGACGCGTGCGAGCGTCGCTATCGAAAAGGGCTTGCAGCCCTTGGCGGAGTTTATCCTCGCGCAGGATAAAAATGCCGACGTGAAGGCGGAAGCGGAAAAATACGTCGACGAAGAGAAAGGTGTCTCGACGGCGGACGACGCGATCGCGGGTGCAAAAGACATCATTGCCGAGATCGTATCCGACGACGCGAACGTTAGAAAGAAGCTGAGAAATCTCTTTATGAAAAACGGGGAGATCGTGACCAAGCTTGTCAATGCCGACAAAGACGAGGCGAAGACGTATGAGATGTATGCCGATTACAGCGAGCTTGTTCCCGAGATCAAGAGCCATCGCGTCCTTGCCGTCAACCGCGGAGAGAAAGAGGGTTTTCTGAAAGTCAAAGTGCTCTTTAACGAAGATATCGCAAAGCGCGTCGCGGGCGCAGGTTATATAAAGGACGGGGGATATTCTACGGAGCTTGTCAAAGAAGCGGTGGAAGACGGCTACGATCGTCTGATTTATCCTTCCATCGAAAGGGAAGTGCGCGCGGCGCTCACGGAGACGGCGAGCGAGCAGGCGATCAAAATGTTTGAGGTCAACCTCAAACCGCTCCTCATGCAGCCGCCCGTAAAGGACAAAGTTACGCTCGGTCTTGACCCCGCGTACAGGACGGGCTGCAAGATCGCGGTCGTCGACGGTACGGGCAAAGTTCTTGACAAGACGGTGGTATATCCCACCCCCGGCCCCAAACAGAATATCGACGCGGCGAAAGTCAAGCTCAAAGAACTCATTGCAAAATATGCCGTGGAAGTCATTTCCATCGGCAACGGCACGGCGTCGAAGGAGAGTGAGATCTTCGTTGCCGAACTCATCAAAGAGATCAAAGAAGAAACGGGTCGCGACGTGGAATATATCGTCGTGTCAGAAGCGGGCGCCTCCGTGTATTCCGCGAGCCCGCTCGGTGCGGAGGAGTTTCCCGATTATGACGTTGCGGAACGCAGTGCCGTTTCCATTGCGAGACGTTTGCAGGATCCTTTGGCGGAGCTGATCAAGATCGACCCGAAATCTATCGGCGTCGGGCAATACCAGCACGATATGGATAAAAAGCGTCTCGACAGCGTCCTGTCGGGCGTTCTGGAAGACTGCGTGAACAGCGTAGGCGTAGATCTGAATACGGCGAGCGTATCTCTTCTCAAATATGTGGCGGGGCTGAACGCAGGCATCGCGAAGAACATCGTCACTTACCGCGAGGACAACGGGAAATTCCGCACGAGGAAAGAGATCCTCAAAGTTCCCAAACTGGGCGAAAAGGCGTTCACGCAATGTGCGGGATTTTTGCGTATACCCGGCGGCGAGAATATTCTCGACAATACCGCCGTGCATCCCGAGTCTTATGCCGCGGCGGAGAAACTGCTGGCGATATTCGGCTATAAAGAAGAGGATGTCAAAGCGGGAAAGATCGCCGACCTTCCCAAAAAAGTGAAGGAATACGGCGAAGAAAAAGCGGCGGCGGAAGCGGGGCTGGACGTTCCCACCCTCAAAGACGTGGTCGCTGAGATCGTCAAACCCGGCAGAGATATCCGCGACGCCCTTCCCAAGCCCGTTCTTCGCAAGGATATTATGGACATCAACGACCTTGCGCCCGGTATGGAATTGATCGGCACGGTCAGGAACGTCGTGGATTTCGGCGCATTCATCGATATCGGCGTGCATCAGGACGGCCTTGTGCACATTTCCGAGATCACCGACCGCTACATCAAGCATCCTTCGGATGTGCTGAAAGTCGGACAGACGGTCACCGTATGGGTCAAGGATGTTGACGTAAAAAAGAACCGCATCGGTCTTACGATGAAAAAACCGCGCGCAAAAGCGCAATAAGCGATTGACATATCCGCGTATTTTTAGTAGAATTATCTTATAACCGAGGAGGACAAAAGAAATATGTTTGAAAAGGTAAGGGCGATGCTCGCAAAACAGCTGAATCTGCCTGCCGATAAGATCGAGGCAGACAGCGATATCATCAAAGATCTGGGTGCGGACTCTCTCGATGTTGTAGAACTTTTGATTTCGCTGGAAGACGATTACGGCATTTCCATTCCCGAAGAGGATATCGTCAATGTAAAGACGGTACAGGACATCGTGGACATGATCGAAAAATTCCAAAAATAATTTCGTGATCGGAAGATCCGAAGATATTGCGGATAAAAGCAAGCCCCGCGCAGTACTGCGCGGGGCTTGCTTTTATAATTCTGTGGCGGCGGAGAAAACAGAGCTTACAGCGGGGAAGTCCTTGAAAAGAGGGGAGTTTTGCTTTGCGCCAAAAGATGGGAAGGAGGGTGACTTCGGCGGGGAAGAAATTTTTGTCTGCTTAGAAAAATATTTAAAAAGGCGTGTAAAAAAGGTTGCCTGAAAGTTTTTTTTGTGATATAATCATTCAGCAAGTTTGGAAACGGCCTCATGGTCAAGCGGTTAAGACGTCGCCCTCTCACGGCGAAAACCGGGGTTCGAGTCCCCGTGGGGCTACCAATCAAAAAAAGCTTCCGTATGTACGGAAGCTTTTTTTGATTGTGCGTTGATTCGGGCAGTGTATTCGGTCGGGCTGTTTTCAGAAGACTGCAAAAAGATCTAGGAATGGCTGCCTGTCGGGCTTATTGTAGGGCAAAGTATGCAAAGAGTACCTTTTTTTGTACTAAAAGATTGCGGCAAAGAACGCTTGCGATTCTGAAAAAGCAAAAAAGAAGGAATCGGCTGCAATTTTTCGGAGCGGAAAATGTAAAGGGCGGAGCAAATGCTCCGCCCGTCTGAATTTCAAAGGGGATCCGCCTGTGCCGCAGAACGAAAAAGTGTTAACCCGCTCTCGCAGGTGGGTGCGCCGCTTGCCGCCTCAGCCTTTCCGTTCATAAACAGACCTCGCCTATCGGCATAGACCATTTGAAAAGCGCTCCCGTAAAAAAAATGTGGATTAAGATAATTCGAACTCCGTACACCGCAGATCGTTATTTTAATAATGACGGATCGACCTTCGCTCCGTTTTTGTACTTTTATTATAAACTATTCCGCGCAAAAATTCAAGGATATGCGTGTGAAAATTTGACTTATTTTTTTGCGGCCTTGTGAAGCGCTTTGAGATACCCGTACATCTGGCTTTCCGAATTGAGACCGTAGCGCGCTTCCGTCGCGTCTTTTTTTGTCTGTTTGATGGAGTCTTTTGTAAATTCGGCAGAAATGGCGACCGCCTTATCGGTGTTTACGCCGCGCGCGAGGCAGCCGACGAGCGCGCTCGCGTATACGTCGCCCGCGCCATGGAAAGCGCCTTCAATCTTTTCCGTCGAGTATGTCCTGACGTTGCCGTCTTCCGTTGTGTAAAACACACAGCTTTCCACGCCTTTTTTCGTCTGTACGTCACATCCCGTGACGGAAGGACGAGGGCAGAGGCTTCTGAGTTTATCGATGATTTTGACGTAGCTGTTTTCGTTTGCCTCTTTGTAGTCGGTGTCGGTGAGAAAGCAGGCTTCGGTCAGGTTGGGAACGATCACGTCCGCAGTGCGGCAAAGGCCTTTCATTTCATCCACGAACTTCTGGTCGAAGTGCGAATAGAGTACGCCGTTGTCGCCCATTACGGGATCTACGATCATCAGCCCGTCCTCTTTGAGGAAATCCTTTTTGACAGACTTGACCATTTCGATCTGGTCGATACTGCCGAGATAGCCGCTGATGATGATGTCGTATTTAAGTCCGAGACTTTTCCAGTGTGCGAGAATGGCGGGGATGTCTTCGCTCAGATCGCGAAAGGTGTAACCCTGAAAACCGCCCGTATGGGTGGAAAGGATAGCGGTCGGCAAAATGTCGCAGGTCACGCCGGATGCGGAGATGATCGGAAGGGCGACGGTCAGGGAGCATTTGCCCACGCATGAAATGTCGTTGATTGCGATAACTCTCATAAAGCAAGCCTCTGTATTGTGATTTATTGCAAAATTATAATGCGCGCGCCTTTTTTTGTCAAGCAAATCGGAGGATTTGAATGTTCTGCAATCGTTAAAATCATTATCAGGCTTTGCGTTTTGCGTGCCTGTCCGAAAAGGAGTTTATTCGGAATAGCAAAAGTTTTTTTCGTTCTTGCTTCGTTTTTGTCGGACATTGCAACGTTTTTTTTGTCTGCCGCAACGCGGCTTTCTTGACACAGGGCCGCCCGTCATGGTACAATAAATTAAACCTGCATAAAAAAGCGGCGCAGGGCGGGAGAGAATGGTATGACAATACATCACGATAAGCTCGCATACGGAAAAATTTCTTCGCTTGTCGATGAATTTTCCGAAGAGCGCCTCGCGGAAATGGCGGAAGCACTTTCCGAAGAAGAGGAAGAATGCGACAAGGATAAAACTCCGCCACAGAGCGGGAAGAAAACGCTTTGTGACGGAGAGAATAAATAAAGTTCGTGTGCCTCATTAGATGAATTAGACCGCGATCTTGATTGCGTCATTCCGAACGGTGACAAGTGCGATAAAGGGCGCGCGGAGGGGAATGGGCTAAACTACGTCGTCGAATGACGATAGATCAAACATTGAGAGAAACGTGAAAAATCAGGTTTCGTGATACGGTGGCTTATGAAAGAAATGCCCAAAAACGGTTTTGTGTTTATCAGCGGCGCAACGGGCGGGATCGGGCGCGCTTTCTGTTTTGCCTGTGCAAAGGACGGCGATCTTTTTCTGACGGGCAGGAGCGAGGAGAAGCTTTCTTCTCTTAAAGAGGAATTGGAGAAGGCGTACCCGCAGCGCCGCGTCGAGTATTTTGCGGCGGACCTCACGAGCGAAAAAGACCGTCTCGCCATGTTTTCTTATATCGAAGAAAGGGGCTTTACCTTTTTCCGCCTCGTCAACGTGGCGGGTGCAGACGTACAGAAGGCCTTTGAGAAATATACGCAGGAGAAGATCGTCTTTCAGTGCAGAGTCAATCTGGAAGCGGCGCTCTCTTTAACGCATTTTGTCCTTTCTCACAGGGAAAAGCAGTTGGAGATCGTCAATATCAGCAGTATTTCCGGTGTATATCCCATGCCGTATTTTGCGATATACAGCGCGACGAAGGGAGCGCTGACGAGTTTCTCTTCCTCATTGCGCCTTGAAATGAAAGGCAAAGGCGTAAAGGTCACCGCAATCGAACCGGGCGGCGTGTACACGCGCCCCGATATCAGAAAAGACATCGAAGGGCAGGGGCTTTGGGGTAAACTTTCGGCAAAAACGCCCGAATACGTCGCCAAAAAGAGCCTGCGGGCGGTCGCAAAAAACAAACGGGTCTGCCGTCCGGGATTCTGGAACAAATTTATTGCGGCGGTTCCCAAACTTCTGCCGCTCGGCGTGCGTATGCGTTTTATCGCGCGGCGTTGGAGTAAGTTGGAAAAAGACGCTTTCTGAGGTTTTGTTCTTTGTTTTGGAGGCAAGTCTGAAAAGAAAATTTTGGTTTGGGCACGGGCGCGGAAAGGGGACTTGTCCTTGCGGCTCGGATTTCGACTGCGCGGGCGTGCGGGAGAAACAGATTTATCCGAAGAGGGGGAGTGCGTGAAAAAATATATAGCGGCGTTCGATCAGGGAACGACCAGTTCGCGAACGGTCATTTTTGACAGAGAGGGGAATCTCGCGGCGAAGGGACAACTGGAATTTCGCCAGCACTATCCGAAGCCAGGCTGGGTGGAGCACGACCCGAAAGACATTTTTTCTTCGCAAATCGAGAGCTGGCGTGCGGCGCTGGCTTCGGGCGGGATCGATGCGGAAGAGGTGGAGGCGGTCGGCGTTGCCAACCAGCGAGAAACCGTGGTCGTTTGGGACAGATTCACGGGCAAACCCGTGTACAACGCGATCGTGTGGCAGTGCAGGAGAACGGCAGATTACTGTGCCTTTCTTAAAAATAAACACGGCAGAGAGATCTACGAAAAGACGGGACTTCCCGCTGATGCCTATTTTTCTGCGTCTAAGATCAAGTGGATCCTCGACAATGTGCCGTTTGCCCGCCGCCGCGCGGAGAAGGGCGAACTTCTCTTCGGCACCGTGGATACGTTTCTCATCTGGAACCTGACGGAAGGCAGGGTGCATGCAACCGATTATACGAACGCTTCACGCACCATGCTTTTCAATATTCACACAAAAAAGTGGGATGAAGGGCTTTGCCGCTTGTTCGGCGTGCCTGTGTGTATGCTTCCCGAAGTCAGACCTTCGGGCGCAGATTACGGGATCGCTTCGGCGAAGTTTTTGGGCAAAGAGATCCCCATCCGTGCGGCGGTCGGCGATCAGCAGGGCGCGCTGTTCGGTCAGCGGTGCGTGCGGGAAGGAGACGTCAAAAACACCTACGGCACGGGCTGTTTCCTTCTGATGAACACGGGCAGACGTGCGGTCCGCTCCGAAAACGGGTTGATCACGACACTTTCCGCCGGATTGGAAGAGCCCGATTATGTGCTGGAAGGAAGCGTTTTTGTCGGCGGTGCGGTCGTACAGTGGCTGCGCGACGAAATGGGGCTTGTCTCTTCTTCCGCGGAAACGGAAAAGATCGCCCTTTCCGTGCCCGATACGGGCGGGGTGTGTTTCGTACCCGCATTCGTGGGGCTGGGAGCACCGTATTGGGACAGCGCATGCCGCGGCATGATCTACGGCATCACGCGCGGGACGGGCAGGGCGCACATCGTGCGCGCCGCGCTCGAATCGATCGCGTTGCAGACGTTCGACGTGGTGCACGCCATGGAACAGGACCTGCGTGCGAATATTGGCAGAATGCGCGCGGACGGCGGCGCGAGCGCAAACGGTTTTCTGATGCAGTTTCAGGCGGATATGCTCGGCGTACCGGTGGAGCGCCCTGCGATCACAGAAACGACGGCGCTCGGCGCGGCTTATCTCGCGGGGGCATATTGCGGTTTTTATGAGGATCTCGACGCGCTCGGCACGGGGCTCAACGAGCCGACCGTATTTCTCCCGCAGGCGGACGACGCAGCCCGCGCGGAAAAACTTTCCGCATGGGAATCTGCCCTCGGAAGAGTGTTGTCGAGATAAAACCTTCCGCATGGGCATCCGCTCTCGGAAGAGTGCCGCAAAGAGTAAATCTCTCGAACGGCGATCTGCCCTCGGCAGGGTGTTGCAAAGATGAAAAACTGTCCGATCGTCGCAGCTGGCTGTTCGCGTGTTGCGGCGGCATATTGTAAAGCTGAAATTCCGCGCGCTTATTGCGGGCGTGAACGGCAGGAAATATTGAAAACAGTATAAAGGAGCATAAGTCATGACGCAGAAAGAGAGAATGCAGAAAGGACTTGTTTATATGTCCATGGACGAGAGCATCACGGCGGAACAATTCCGTTATATGGACGTGCTCTATGATTATAATCATACGCGTCCGCTGGAAATGGAAAAACGGGCGGCGCTCATCAAGAAAATGTTTGCCGAGGCGGGAGAGAACTGTTATTTCGAGCCGCCGCTCAACAGCAATTTCGGGTGCAGGCACGTCCATGTGGGCAACAATGTATATGCCAACTACGGCGTGACGTTCGTGGACGATACGGACATCTATATCGGCGACAACGTCATGCTTGCGCCTTATGTCGTGATCGCGACGGCGGGGCATCCCATCTATCCCGAACTGAGAAAGTATGCCATGCAATATAATCGCAGCGTGCGCATCGGGAACAATGTTTGGATCGGGGCGGGCGCGGTCGTTCTGCCCGGGGTCACGATCGGGGAAAATTCTGTGATCGGCGCGGGAAGTGTGGTCACGAAAGACATACCCGCGAACGTCGTTGCATACGGGAATCCCTGCAGGGTCGTGCGGGAGATCGGCGAGCGCGACAAGGAGTTTTTTTTCAGAAACGAGCGGTATGACATCCCGCCCGATGAGATCAAAGACGAGAAGTAAAATTTCTGAGAGCGGCGCCGCGGTTTTCATGCCGTAGCAAAAGAGCGGGCGCGCGTTGCCCGCTGTCGGCAGGACATGGCGGCGTTTTGGTAAAATCTTGCGGAGCGAAAAAATACGGAGAGAGGAAGTTAAAAATGAGCAGAGCAGATGAGATCTTTATACAGAATTGCAGGGATATTCTCGAGAACGGCGTTTGGGATACGGACAGGGAAGTGCGTCCCCGCTGGGCGGACGGCACGCCCGCGCATACCGTCAAAAAATTCGGACAGGTGTCGAGATATGATTTAAGAGAGGAGTTCCCCATCCTGACCATCCGCCGCACCTATCTGAAATCGGCGATCGACGAGATCCTTTGGATATGGCAGAAAAAGAGCAACAACATCCATGACCTTTCCTCTCATATCTGGGACAGCTGGGCGGACGAGAACGGATCGATCGGCAAGGCATACGGCTATCAGCTCGGCAAAAAATATGAATTTCCCGAAGGGGAGTTCGATCAGGTGGACAAAGTCCTGTACGATCTGAAAAACAACCCCGCGAGCCGCCGCATCATCGCGCATATGTACAACGTGGGGGACCTCAAAGAGATGCATCTATATCCTTGCGCATATTCGATGACCTTCAACGTGAGCGGCAACACGCTCAACGGCATCCTCAACCAGCGGAGCCAGGACATGCTGGCGGCGAGCAACTGGAACGTCGTGCAGTATTCCGTGCTTCTGATGATGTTTGCCCGCGCGGCGGGACTGGAGGCGGGGGAACTTGTCCATGTAGTGGCGGATGCGCACATATACGACAGGCATATTCCCATCGTGGAAAAGATCCTGAAAAACCCGCAATATCCCGCGCCGAAACTCATCGTCGACGAAGGCGTCAAAGATTTTTACGCTTTCACGAAGGACAGTTTCTCGCTGGAAGGGTACCGCTACAACGAATTTACCGACAAGATCCCCGTTGCGATCTGACGGAAAGAATGGCGTGAGATACGGTCATAAAATGCGTTTTTTTGTAAGATTTTAAGTATTATGCCTGACATAAACGGGCAAAAGGAGTTGAAATGAGAGCGATCGTGGTCGTCGACAGGAACTGGGGCATCGGAAAGAAAAATGATCTGTTGTTCCGTTTGCCTGCGGACATGAAGCATTTTCGGGAAGTGACGGCGGGCAAGACCGTCGTGATGGGAAGCAATACGCTTTTGTCTTTTCCCGAGGGGAAGCCCCTCAAAAACAGGACGAATATCGTTCTTTGGCCGGGCGGGGAAAAGAGAGAGGACTGCGTCGTCGTCGGCTCGCTTGAAGAATTGTTTTCCGAGGTGAAAAAATATCCGCAGGAAGACGTTTTTCTCGTGGGCGGGGCGATGATGTACAGGACTCTCCTTCCGTATTGCGATGAGGCGATCGTCACGAAAGCGGACGCGGACGGCGGTGCGGAAGTGTTCTTCGAAAATCTGGACAAGCTGGAAAACTGGTCGCTTTCCGAAGCGGGGGAAGCGATCGAGACAAACGGGTATACCATCCGTTTCTGCCGCTATAAAAATGCCGCGGTCATGCCGTTGTGAAGAGGCCTCGGCGGCAAGGAGAATTTTAAATGGAACAGGAATCTGTGCTTCGCACGTTTTCCCTGACGAAGCTGTACGGGGGCGTCCCTGCGGTGGACCATGTGTCCATGAACATCGGCAGGGGCGAGATATACGGGTTTGTCGGAAGGAACGGTGCGGGCAAAACGACGCTCATGCGCATGGTCGGCGGGCTCATCAGAAAGAGCGGCGGCGGGTTTGAACTTTTCGGCTGTCCGGACGCGGATCCGAAAGAGTATCTCGTGCGGCGCAGGCTGGGCGCCATCATCGAAGCGCCCGCGGTCTATCCCTCTTTCACAGCTTATCAGAATCTGGAAATGCAGTGCCTTGCGGGCGGCGTGACGGATACTTCCGTCATACCCCGCCTTCTGGAAAGAGTGGGGCTCGCCTATACGGGCAAAAAGAAAGCGAAGGATTTTTCTCTCGGTATGCGCCAGCGCCTGGGCATCGCCGCGGCGCTCGTGGGCAAGCCAGAATTTCTCATTCTGGACGAACCCGTCAACGGGTTGGATCCGCAGGGGATCGTCGAGGTGCGAGAACTTCTCAAAAGTCTGAACAGGGAAGAGGGGATCACGGTGTTCGTGAGCAGTCATATTCTGGGAGAACTTTCCAAACTTGCGACGAAATTCGGCTTTATCGAGAGGGGCAGATTGTTGCAGGAGATCTCGGCTTCCGAACTGGAACATGCCTGCCGCAAGAGCGTTACTCTTTATGTGGATAAGATCGCGGGGTTTGCCGACGCCATGCGCGCACTCGGCGTGAAAGATTACAGGGTGATCTCGGCAAACAGTGCGGAGGTCTTTGCGGAGCTCCCTGTTTCCGCGTTGGCGTTCGCTTTGCGCGACGCGGGCATCGACCTTTTGCGCGTGATCGAAAACGACGTCGATCTGGAAAGATATTTCATCGATCTGGTCGGAAGGAGTGCGCAATGAATCATCTTCTGAAAGCGGATTTTTACAGATTGTTCCGTTCCAAATTTTACTATATACTGGTCGGCGTCGCGTTTTTGCTTGCCGTTCTCACGTTTGCGCTGTATATGGCGATCGTCCGATTCGCTTCGGCGGAGGCACAGCTTCAGATCGGAGCGATGACGGCGGAGGACTTCCAGAAATTTTCTTTTGACGGCACGGTGGGGTATTGCGCGGCGATCGCCGCGGCAATCTTCATCTGCGGCGATTATGCGGGCGGCGGTATCAGGAACAAAGTGCTCACGGGGTGCGGAAGGAAGGACATTTATCTTTCCAAACTCGTTGCGGTCACCTTTGTATCCGTTTGCGTATACCTCGCGACGCAGCTCGTCGTCTTTGTGTGCGGGAGCATCGGCTTCGGCTGGGAGGGGGCGTCCGCATACGACGTCGCGTCGCGTTTCGCGGCGGGGCTGTTCCTCGCCGCGGCTTCGGGCGCAGTCTTTACGGCGATCTCCATGCTCAGCGAAAAGCTCTCGCTTTCCCTGATCGTGAGCATCGTGCTCCTTTTCACTCTTTCTCTCGTGATGAGCCTTCTCACCGTCGCGCAGGTCTATTTCGGGAGCAAAGCGTTCGATTGGTTTGTGCGAGTATTCGGCTGGCTTACGCCGATGGGGCAGGTCACCCTTTTGATGGGCGGGTCGCACGATTACTGGATCATGTCTGCTTTTTCCTGTGCGTGGATCTTGCTTTCCGTCTTCGTCTTCTCCCGCGGTTTTCAAAGGCGCGATCTTAAATAAGGCGGTTTCGCCGCTTCGGGGCGGAAAATCATAACCCAATGTTAAAAAGCGGAGCGCATCGGTTCAGATGCGCTCCGCTTTTTAACGTGCAACGAAAAGCCTCCTTCGCGAACGCGGAGGAGGCGGTGTCCTCGTAAATTATTCGACGAAATCGTCGCCGTCTTTGTCGGTGGTGGAAACATCATAGCGGATTTTTTCGTTTTTTGAGAGGAGATCTTTGATGAATTCGTTGTTCCATTCGGGTTTGACGACGATGACGGTGTAGCGTTCGTTTTTGAAATAGACGACGAGTTTGTTCGTCTTTGTGAACAGGTGCACCGACTCGATGTCGGCGATCTTATAAGAGCTTTTGATGATCCCGAACCAAAGCACGATCTCTTTATCGGTGATCTTGTAACAGGAGCGGATGAGGAGGGATACAAACACGACGATGATGAGCGCGGAAACGAGCAGGAGCACGACATACTGAATGCCGAGCAGGACTGTCTGGAATCCGATGTCGACGATCCTGTAGATCGTCCAACCGATCCCGCCGCCCGCCGCAACGAGGATCGCCGCGACCGAAAGAATGATGATGAGTTTGGAAAATCTGAATTTATAAGTGTGATCCATCGATTGCCTCCGTCGGAAGGATTGTAACATAAATTGCTTAAAATTGCAAGACATGAGCGTAAAATCGCACAAAATAATTTTCGGGCGTTTTTTCTTCTTTGGCGAAGAAGAAAAAACACGTATCCGAAGCGGCGCGGACGGGAAGATTATAAAATTTATTGTCTGCTGCAATGAGAATGATAAGACAAAACTGACAAATACTATAAGATATTTTTATCATTGAACGGCTTCAATTCGCTTGAAAAAAGAGAATAAAAGTAGTAAAATAACGTAAAGTTTTAAGTAAGGAAGAGAGGTGAGCGGTTTGTACGACCCTTCTTTGCAGCTTTTGTCCATCAGTGAGGAGTTGCAGGAAAAGATATTTCCGCACAACATCATAGAAAAGGGGATCTTCGTCGTCAACGACAGCGTTTTTTCCGGATTCATCGTCGTGGTCGCGTTGCTTTTGGTGGCGCTGATCCTGCGGCTTACGATCATACGGAAATGGAAGACCACGCCCACGGGAGGGCAGATGTTTCTCGAATGGCTGGTCAGTTTCTTTGACAAGAGCGCGGACGAGATGACGGAAGATTACGGCGGGCTGATGGGACCGTACACGCTGGGCGCGGCGGCATATATCTGCTGCGGGGTGCTCGTCGAGTTGTTCGGGCTGCGGCCTGCGATCGCGGACATCGGCGCGTGCGTTTCGCTGGCGCTTTGTACTTTCCTGTTTATCCATACGCTGGGCTTTGTCAGGAATAAGCACCGTAGGCTCAAACACTATCTCAATCCGATCAACATCATCACAGATCTGGCCGTGCCCGTGTCGATGACATTCCGTCTTTTTGGCAGCATACTGAGCGGTATGGTCATTATGGATCTTATTTATATTGTGGTACAGAGCATCTGGTTTGTGGGGCTTCCGCTCGTCATACCTGCGGTGGTTACGCCGTTGTTCACGCTGTTCCACGCATTCATACAGTCTTACGTATTTGCTTCGCTGTCGCTGACGTTCGTTTCGGAAGCGATAGAACCTGTCCCGAAAAAGCAGAAGAAACCGAAAAAGAGCAAGACGAAGGCTGTGCAGGCGGAAACCGTCTGACATTTTTACACGAATATATCTTACGGAGGTAGGACATGGAACTTTTGATCACGATGGTAGTGAATTTTCTTGCGACCGACATGGGCGCTGCGATCGGTGCGGGACTTGCCGCTCTGACGGGTCTCGGCGCAGGTATCGGTATGGGCATTGCGACGGGCAAAGCGGTGGAAGCGACCGCGCGTCAGCCGGAAGCGGTCGGCAAGATCAGGACGATGCTTCTTCTCGGTCTCGCGTTTGCGGAAACGACGGCGATCTACGGTCTGCTGATCAGTATTCTTTTGATTTTCATGTAAGAAATAACGTTACAAAGGTGTGCGATGTTTGAGTTTGATTCGGGGATGATGATTTTGTCAGGCATAGCGGATATGTTCGAGAGACTGAATATAACCTGGCAGGGCATCCTTCTTCATTTGTTCAATCTGGTCATTCTGACGGTAGGTCTGTATTTTCTGTTGTTCAAGCCCGTCAAAAAGATGATCAGGGAGAGGCAGGAGAAGGTCAAAAAGATAGAAAAGGAAAACGCCGACCTCAACGAAGAGGTCAAGGCTTTGAAAAACAGTTCGCGCGAAGCGCTTGCGGAGGCGAAAAAAGAGGCGGCGGCGATGCATGAAAATGCTGTCAAAGTCGCGAACCGCAAGGCGGACGAGATTGTTTCCGACGCGAAGGCGCGCGCGAAGGAGATCGTTGCGCGCACGGAGACAGAGATGGACGAGGAGCGCGCGAAACTTCGTTCGGATCTCGAAAAACAGATCGCGGACGTGTCTCTCGCCGTCGCCGAGAAGGTGGTCGGGCGGGATATCACGAAAGAGGACAACCGCCGCCTGATCGAAGAGAGCCTGAAAGAATGGAGCGAAAAGGAAAATGGCTGAGGAAAAACTCGTCGCGAAAGTCGTGGTATCCGAAAAACCTGACGATTCCGTCCTGCGCATGGTTGCGGAATTCGTCAAAAAGCGCGGTTGCTATAAGACGGAATATACGATCGATCCGGACATCATCGGCGGCATCGTGATCCGTATCGGCGACAAGGTTTACGACGGGTCTTTGCGGAGCCGTCTGGAAACCATACGCCAATCGCTTTGACAGAGAGTGCATTTATGTTAGACTTAAACGAAATCGGCAAAGAGCTGAAAGAAAAGATCGCAAAAGTGAAGGACGACGGGAAGAGCAGGTCTACGGGCAAAATCGTCTATTCGGGCGACGGGATCGTAAAGATCGCGGGACTTTCCGACGTAAAATATAACGAACTGCTTGATGTCCGCGGAGGATATCACGCGCTCGCGCTGAATTTGGAGCACGACAGCGTGGGCGCCGTTCTTTTTTCGGGCGAAGACAGGGTGCGTTTCGGCGACTATGTCTATTCGACGGGCAAAACGTTGGAGATGAAGGTCGGAAGCGCGCTTTTGGGCAGGATCGTGAACCCGCTCGGAGAACCGCTCGACGGGCTCGGCGAGATCGCGGCGGAAGCAAGCCGCCCCATCGAATACCCCGCGCCTGCGATCATGGACAGGGGCAAAGTCAATAAGCCTTTGCAGACGGGGATCCTCGCGATTGACAGCATGATCCCGATCGGAAGGGGACAGCGCGAACTCATCATCGGTGACAGGCAGACGGGCAAGACCGCCATTGCCGTGGACACCATCCTCAATCAGAAGGGCGAAAACGTCATCTGCATTTACGTTTCCATCGGGCAGAAGGCTTCCTCGCTCGCCAAGATCATCAACACGCTCCGCCAGGGCGGAGCAATGGAATATACCTGCGTCGTTTCGGCGACGGCAGACGACGCGGTCCCTCTCCAATACATCGCGCCGTACAGCGGCTGCGCGCTGGCGGAGCACTTCATGTATCAGGGCAAGGACGTTCTCATCGTATACGACGATCTTTCCAAGCATGCGGTGGCTTACCGCGCGATGAGCCTGCTTTTGAAACGTCCCGCAGGGCGCGAGGCGTACCCGGGAGATGTCTTTTATCTGCATTCCAGGCTTTTGGAACGTTCGGCGAAACTTTCGGAAGAGAAAGGCGGCGGTTCGATCACTGCGCTTCCCATCGTGGAAACGCTCGCGGGCGATATTTCCGCCTATATCCCGACCAACGTCATTTCCATTACGGACGGGCAGATCTATCTCGAAAGCGAACTGTTCAACAGCGGCGTGCGGCCTGCGGTCAACGTCGGGCTTTCCGTTTCGCGCGTGGGCGGCAGCGCGCAGAGAAAGGCGATCCGCCAGATCTCGGGGCAGCTCCGCATCAACCTCGCGCAATATCGGGAACTTGCGATCTTCATGCAGTTCGGCTCCGATCTGGACAGCGAAACGCAGAAGACGCTCAGCCGCGGCGCAAAGCTGACGGACACCCTCAAACAGAGACAGTACTTAAATTATACGGTCAGGGAAATGATCGTGCTTCTGACCGTCGCGCAGAGCAATGTCATAGACGGGGTGCCTGCAAAGAAAGTCGGCGAGTACAACGAGGGGCTTCTCGATTATATACGCGTCAACAGGAAAGAGATCCTGGACGGGCTGGATCCCGACGCAGGGCTTTCCGAAGAGATGAAAGAAAAGATCCTTGCGGCGGCGCAGGAGTATCTGAATTTCGTTTCGGACGAAGAAGCGGAAGGTGAGAAAAATGTCTGATACCGCTGAGATCAAGCATCGCATCAAGAGCGTGAGCGACACTCATCAGATCACCAAGGCGATGGAGCTCATTTCGGTGTCGAAGATGCGCAAGGCGATCGAAAAGCAGGCAGTCAATAAAGCGTATTTCGACAGTGTGCGTTATACGATCAAAGATATCATGCGCCACAGTTCGGATATCCGTCACAAATATCTCGTGCACAGACCCAACAACCGCACGGCGTACATCGTCATTGCGGGCGACAAGGGGCTTGCGGGGGCGTTCAACAACAACGTGCTCAATCTTGCATGGCAGCATATGCAGTCGCGCCCCGTGCATTATGTCGTTACGATCGGACAGATGGCGCGCGCGTTTTTTGAGAGCAAAGGTCAGCCCATCGACCTCGAATTTACGCACGCAGTCACCAATCCTACGCTGCACGACGCCCGCGGCATCATGCGCGACATACTCGATCTTTACGACAGGAATCTCATGGACGAAGTGGTCGTCGTGTATACGCGCATGGAATCGACCGTTTCGCAAAAGCCCGAACTGGTGCGCCTTTTGCCCATTCTCGAATCGGATATCCCTTCGCAGGGCGAATCGACGTTTACGGGCGAGATCCTTTACGATCCTTCTCCGAAGGAAGTGCTCAGTGTGCTCGTGCCGCAGTATCTGGTCGGCATGATCTATTCCGTGCTCATTCACTCCTTTGCGAGCGAACATGCGGCGCGCATGATGGCGATGTCCAACGCGAACAAAAACGCCGAAAAGATGCTGGAAACGCTCAATCTCGAATACAACCGCTCCCGCCAGAGTTCGATCACGACGGAACTTCTCGACATGGCGTCGGGCAGATTTGCGGACGGCGTATGACCGTCTGCGGATACAGGTGATAAAATGGTAAATCCCGGAAAAATCTATCAGATCATCGGGCCTGTCGTGGACGTCCGTTTTGAAGGCGCCCTGCCGCCCGTATATGAAAAGCTCGTCGTGGAAGGGCGTGACGTGTCGCTCGAAGTGCTCGCGCACATCGAACGGGGCGTGGTGCGCTGTATTTCCATGAACGCGACGGAAGGGCTTTCCCGCGGGCTTACCGTGCTCGACACGGGAGCGCAGATCAGCGTTCCCGTCGGCGAGGCGGTGCTCGGCAGGGTCATGAACGTGCTCGGCGAGCCCATCGACAACAAGGGCGAGATCGTGTCGGACGTTCGCTGGAACATCCACCGCAAACCGCCCGCATTTTACGATCAGAACCCTTCCACAGAGGTCTTTGAAACGGGCATCAAGGTCATCGACCTTATCGCGCCGTACAGCAAAGGCGGCAAGATCGGATTGTTCGGCGGCGCGGGCGTCGGCAAGACGGTGCTCATCATGGAGCTCATCCACAACATTTCCAAAGAGCACGGCGGCTATTCCATTTTCACGGGCGTCGGCGAGCGTTCGAGAGAGGGGAACGACATGATCTCCGACATGGAAGAGTCGGGGGTCATCAAAAACACCGCTTTGGTCTACGGGCAGATGAACGAACCGCCGGGGAGCCGTATGCGCACGGCGTTCACGGGGCTGACCCTTGCGGAATATTTCCGCGATGTGAAACGGCAGGACGTATTGCTCTTTATCGACAACATCTATCGGTATATTCAGGCGGGAAGCGAAGTTTCGGCGCTTCTCGGAAGAATGCCTTCCGCCGTCGGCTATCAGCCGACGCTCGCGACGGAGATGGGGCTTCTGGAAGAGCGCATCGCGTCTACGCGAAAGGGCTCCATTACCTCCATACAGGCGGTCTATGTGCCTGCGGACGACATCACCGATCCCGCGCCTGCGGCGATCTTTTCCCACCTCGACGCGACCACGGTGCTTTCGCGCAAAGTGGTGGAAACGGGCATTTATCCCGCGGTCGATCCGCTCGAATCCAATTCGCGCATTCTCGATCCGCAGATCGTGGGCAGGGAACACTACGACGTGGCGAACCGCGTCATAGCGACCTTACAGAGGTATAAAGAATTGCAGGATATCATCGCCATTCTCGGCATGGAAGAGCTTTCCGAGGAAGACAAGCAGGCGGTGTTCCGCGCGAGGAAAATACAGAAGTTCATGTCGCAGCCTTTCTTTGTTTCCAAGATCTACACGGGACTGGATGGCAGGTACGTTCCCTTGCAGGCGACGATCGAAAGTTTCAAGACGATCTTGTCGGGCGAAGTGGACGATCTTCCCGAAAATGCGTTTTTCAACGTGGGCGACATCGACGAAGCGAAGGAAAAGGCGAAAAAGATGCGCGCCGACGCCTGATGATAACGGGCAGGCGTTCGGAGCAGATCCGAAAAGACACGCGACGGCGTGCGGGAGGGCGCAATGAATAAATTTTATTTGGAGATCATCACGCCCGAAAAGGTGTTTTTCCGCGGCGAGGTGGAGAGCGTGAATATCCCTTCGATCGGCGGCGCGTGCACGGTCATGGCGGGACATCAGCCGATGGTCTTTGCCACCGAGCCCGGCACGATCAGCATCACCGCGGACGGGCAGACGCGCGAGGCGTTCATGAGTGAAGGCTTCATTGAAGTGCGCCCGGACGAAACGATCGCCTTTTCGCAGGCGGTGGAATGGCCCGAGGACATCGACGAACGCCGCGCGGAAGAGGCGAAAGAGCGCGCGGAAGAGATGGTGCGCCGCAACAGGAGCGCGGCAGAATACAAACTCAACCGCCTTGCTTTGCAGCGGGCGTTCGCGCGCCTTCGCGTCAAGCACCACGGAGAGCAGTAAAGAAGGTTTTGCGAAGTTTGCATTTTTACTCTTCGATGTATTGCGGGAATGGCTGAGTTTTTATGAAAAATGCAGGCCGCGCGGCTTTTACGCCGCGCGGCCATTATGTTTTTTCCGACACTGCGGAGCGCGCCCTTCGCTTATAAGAAGGGCGCGCTCCGCATATCGTTTTTTAAAGTTTCGGAATAAAAAGCGCGGCGGCCTTTGCGTGAAGGCCGCCGCGCGTAATTGCGTCATGAAGCTGCGATTTGCCGCGAAAACCGACGCGGACTTTCCGCCTTTCCAAAGCCTTTACGGCTTCAAAGTTTCGGATCGTTCGGTCTGTTCGGACTGTTGAGGTTGTTCGGACTGTTGAGGTTGTTCGGATTGCAGGAACGGCGTTGCGTTTTTTCTTCCGCATGAGCCTGATCGAGTGCCTCGCGGTAGAGCTTGTCGACCTCGGTGTAGATCTTACGTTTAAATTCGGGTTTGAGTCGGGTCGCGCGTCCCGAGCCGCTGATGACGCGGAAAAGGATCGCTTCGTCGTCGGCGACGCCGGGAATATTGTCGAGGGGTTTTAATATGCAATAAAAGAGAAATCTGCCTTTTTTGTTGCGCAGGTGTGTAAAAAATACCTGTTCGAAACGAATGGTCTCGCCTTTTCGCGTCTGCATACAGACGATGTCGCGGTTGAACGGATTGGCGAGCACATAAAAAAGGTCTTGCGTGTAGTATTTCGGCATGGCTCTGATCTCCCGCAAGCCCGCTTCGCACACGGGGCAGTCTTGCGTTTTCAGGTTTTTTTATAGATGTTTCCGCCCGTGCAGTCGATGGCGACGACGCAGGGAAAGTCTTCGATCTCGAAGCGGTAGACCGCCTCGCTCAGAAGGTCGGGAAAGGCGATGAGTTCGCTCTTCTTGATGGCGTTTCCGTACAGAGCGCCCGCGCCGCCGATCGCCGCAAAATAGACGGCATGGCAACGCACGATCGCCCGTTCCACTTCGTCGCTGCGTTCTCCTTTGCCGATCATGCCTTTCAGTCCCAGATCGAGAAGCCGCGGTGCGAAGGAATCCATGCGTGCGCTTGTGGTGGGGCCGCAGCTTCCGCAGGCTTTTCCTTCGGGTGCGGGGCAGGGGCCTGCATAATAAATGGTCTCGCCGCCAAGGTCAAAGGGCAGCTTTTCGCCTCTGTCCAGATATTCGCAGATGCGTTTGTGCGCGCAGTCTCTGCCCGTTAAAATGCTTCCCGAAAGGAGCACGCCTTCGCCCGCTTTCAGGTTTTGTATTTCCTCGTCCGTGAGGGGAAGTTTTACTTTTTTCATGGCATTGCCTTCGTCCGATTGAAAATTTTTGTCTCTCGTATTTTTTATGAGGTTTTTTATATGCTTTTCTTGTCAGATGACTGACTTTGCACAGCGCACGCAGTGGCACTGGATGTTGACGGCAACGGGAAGACCCGCGATGTGGGTGGGGGCGAGTTCGCAGGATACGCCGATGGCGGTCGTCTTTCCGCCGAAGCCCTGCGGGCCTATGCCGAGTGCGTTGATCTTTTCCAGCGCGGCTTCTTCGATCTTCGCGACGTCCGCTCGCGGGTTGCGGGAGCCGACTTCGCGCGTCAAAGCCTTTTTGGCGAGGAAGGCGCAGGTGTCGAACGTTCCGCCGATCCCGACGCCGACGTATATGGGCGGGCAGGGTTTGCTTCCCGCGAGGCGCACCGTCTCCACGATCGCGTCGATGATGCCCTGTACTCCTTTGGCAGGGGTGAGCATATAGAGCCGCGACATATTTTCGCTTCCGAATCCCTTGGGCAGGAAGGTGAGTTCGATCTTATCGCCTTCGACGATCTCGGTATGCACCGCCGCGGGCGTATTGTCCGCGGTGTTCGCGCGGGTGATCGGGTCGCACACACTCTTTCTGAAATAAAAATCCTCATACGCGCGGCGGACGCCGTCGTTCACCGCGTCGGAAAAGAGCTTCCCCTCGATATGCACGTCCTGTCCGATCTTTGCGAGAATGACCGCGTAGCCCGTGTCCTGACAGACCGCCATTTTTTCGGCGCCCGCGGTCTTTTCGTTTTGAAGAAGAGTATCCAGCGCAAACCTTGCGCTTTCGCTCTCTTCCGTCTTTGCCGCCTTTTCGAGGGCTGTCCTGCAGGAGGGGATCAGATGCAGGCAGGCTTCTTCCGCGAGGCGGTACACCGCATTTTCGATTGTATCCGAGCTAATGTTGCGCATAGATGAAAACCTCTGTAAAGCGGCGAAAAGTGCGCGCCGCGTGATCTCTTCTATTATTATAGCAAAAAATTTCAAAAAGCAAAAGATTTTTATTTACTTAAAACGGGAATTTCGCTATAATATTTGCCATGGAACCTACAAAGAATCAGTCATCGAACGGCGGCGGGTTTTCGGGCAGGATCCTTCGCCAGCCGAGAAAAGCGATGAGCGGCATCGTCTATTCGACGGCGATCGTCCTGATGCTCGTCGTCAGCCTCTTTTATTCTTTTATCCTGACGGCAATCGTCAGATCTTCGGGCGTTTCTCTGGAGGAGATGAAAACGCAGGACTGGTATAATTACCTCTCCTATGTGCTCTATCAGATCGTGTATGTCGCGACCGTGCTTTTGTTTGCGCTTTTATACAGGCAGAAGCCATGTGCGTTCGGTTACAGGAAGACGCATCCGAAATATTTTCTCGTCGCGGCGTTTTTGCTTTTCGGGCTTTTGTTCAGCCTGAACTGGGTGAACGGTCAGTTTGTTGCCCTTCTCGAAAAGATCGGGTATACGATGCCCGAATCTTCTCTGCCTTCCCTTGCGGGGGGCGGGATCGTCGGCGTGCTGTTCGTCGTCGCGGTATTGCCCGCCGTGCTGGAAGAGACGATCTTCCGCGGCATCATTCTGGACGGGATCAAGGACATCGGCACCGTCGCCGCATGCCTTCTGGGCGGACTGCTCTTTTCGATCTTTCACCAGAATCCCGCCCAGACGATCTATCAGTTTATCTGCGGCGCGGCATTCACGCTCGTTGCCGTCCGCGCCGATTCCGTGCTTCCCACAATTTTCATGCATTTCGCGAATAATGCGCTCATCATTTTCGATGCAAAATACGCCTTTTTTACGAATATGAACGGCGGGGCGTATATCGCGGTATGCGTGCTGTCCGCGCTTTCGCTCGTCGGTTCGCTCGTCTGGCTCATTTTCTTCGACAAGAAGACCAACCGCAAAAAAGAAGGAGAGATCAGGCCGTTCATCTATCCCGCGCTGGTCGGCATCATTCTCTGCGGCGTGATGTGGATCTCGGCGCTGATCACGGGCATTACGGGGTGAGGGTATGCAGAAGGTCAACATTGTCTGCGTCGGCAAACTCAAAGAAAAATTTTTTTCCGAAGCGGTCAACGAATATCTCAAAAGACTGACGAGATTTGCCGCCGTTGCGGTGAAGGAGCTTCCCGAAAAACGCACGCTCAAAGAAGAGGCGGAGCTGATCCTGCGCGAAATGCGCGGCGTTTGCGTCGTTCTTGCGGTGGAGGGCAAAATGCTTTCCAGCGAAAAATTTGCCTCCGAAATGAAAAGATACGCGGACGAGGGCAGGGAAGTGACTTTTGTCATCGGCTCTTCCTGCGGTCTGGACGAGAGCGTGAAAAAGCGGGCGGATCTCTTGCTGTCTTTTTCGGAGATGACGTTTCCGCATCAGCTCATGCGGGTGTTTCTGTGCGAACAGATCTACCGTGCGTTTATGATCAATGCGGGCGCGGAATATCACAAATGACCGCGCCGTTTTCTGCGTAAAGAAGCGGGAGAGGAGCCTGTTTTTCGGTGCGGGTTCCCAAAAAGCCGCCGATCCCGTACAATGAGAGTATGGATGCGGCGGAAAAAGTATATCGGTTTTACGAAAGATATCGCGGCGAAAAGTTTGTCTACGGCAGGAGTGCGGCGGGACAGCCGCTCGTCGGTTTTCACGTCGGCGGGCACGGATATCCGCAGGTGATCGCGCAATATGCCATCCATGCGCGCGAATGGGTCACGTCTTTGCTTGCCCTCGGACACGTCGGGCGGGCTGAAAGCGGCTGCTTTTGTTCGCGCGGTGATCGCGGGAGCGTATCCGTTGCAAATAAGAACTTATGCGGCGGCGTTTATATTCTGCCGCTGACCAATCCCGACGGTGCGGCGCTCGCATTGAGGGGAGAAAGTTTTTTGCGCACGCTTTCCAAAGAGCGGGCGGCGTTTCTCGAAGAGATCAACGGCGGCAAAGATTTTTCCCTTTGGAAAGCGAATGCGGAGGGTGTGGATCTGAACGTGAATTTTCCCGCGCGCTGGGGTACGGGCAGGAGCAATGTCTTTTCGCCCGCATCGCAGAATTTTGTGGGGAGCGCGCCGCTTTGCGCGCCCGAGAGCGCCGCTCTTGCGGCGTTTACCGAAAAGGTGCGTCCCGCCGCGACGGTGAGTTTTCACACGAAAGGGCGGGAGATCTACTGGGAGTTTTTTCAGAAAGGGGAGGGCGCGGCGCGCGACGCGCGCATCGCCCGGGCGCTTTCGGAAGAGACGGGCTATGCCGTGCGCAAAACGCCGAGCAGTGCGGGCGGATACAAAGATTGGTGCGTGGAGACGTTCGGCATTCCAGCTTTCACGGTGGAGACGGGGGATGACGGGCTGGCACACCCGCTCGGCGAAGGCGCGTTTCCCGCGATATGGCAGGAAAATGCAGGCGTGCCGAACAGGCTGATCGAGGAGCTGATCGCATGGAAGAAAAGATAAAGTTCATGAAAGCGGCGCTTGCGCGCGCCAGAAAAGGCCTCGCGCAGGGCGAAGTACCCGTCGGGGCGGTGGTGGTCTCAGACGGAAAGGTGATCGCGTCGGGATACAACAGGAGAACGAAGACGCAGACGGCGATCTCGCACGCGGAGACGTATGCGATCGACAGGGCGTGCAAAAAGCTGAAAAGCTGGCGGCTGCCCGAGTGCGATCTCTATGTGACGCTCGAGCCTTGTCCGATGTGTATGGGTGCGGCGCTGAATGCGCGCATACGCAGGATCTATTTCGGGGCATATGAACAGAAGGGCAGATCGATGACGGCGGAACTTGCCGCGAGCAATCTCCTCAATCACACCATCGAAGTGGAAGGGGGCGTGCTGGAAGAGGAATGCGCGGCGATCCTTTCGGGATTTTTCAAAGAGATGCGCGAAAGGACGCGGGCAAAGGCGCAGTCCGCGTTTTTGCAGACGGAAGCGGAAGGCGCGTGCGGCGAGGCGTGCGCGCCGGAAGAAGGGAAGGCGTGATTTTTTTTGCGGAAGACGCGCGAAAAGAAATTTTGATAAATGTTTGTTTTTTGCGCCGATTCGGTTGACGAATCGGCGCAAAAAACGTACAATAAATAAGAAGCGTCGTTTCGAGGCAAATCGTCGGCGCGTCTGTATTGCCCGATGGGTGAACGTTTCGGGCGATAAGGGGCGGCGGAGCAAAAAAGTTCCGCACGGCTTTTACAATTCAAAAGCCGTTATCTGTATCGGTCAAAAAATCAATATTCGGCTTTGCGCAGCGTCGCGGGGCTGATTTTGCTCATTTGTCAGAGCTTTTCGGAGGTACACATGATAACACACGGCAACGAGATCAAGATTTTTGCGGGCAACTCCAACCGTCCTTTGGCGGAGGCGATCGCAAAGAAGCTGAACACCGAACTGGGCGGTGCGGAAGTGGGGCGTTTTTCCGACGGGGAAACGGCCGTACACATCGACGAGACCGTCCGCGGAAGAGATCTGTTCATTATTCAGTCCACGTCAGCGCCCGTCAATGACAACCTGATGGAGCTTCTCATCCTCATCGATGCGGCTCGCCGCGCAAGCGCGGGCAGAATTACGGCGGTCATGCCTTATTTCGGTTATGCCCGTCAGGACAGGAAAGCGCGTTCGCGCGATCCGATCACGGCAAAACTCGTTGCCGACCTCATTACGGCGGCTGGAGCGGACAGGGTCCTCACGATGGACCTGCACGCCGCGCAGATCCAGGGATTTTTCAATATTCCGCTCGATCATCTGCTCGGCGGGCCTACGCTCTATAACTATTTCAAATCCAAAAAGATCGTCGACGAAAACTTCGTCGTCGTTTCGCCCGACATCGGTTCGGTGACGCGCGCGCGCAACGTCGCGATGAAACTCAACTGCCAGATGGCGATCATCGACAAGCGCCGCCCGAAAGCGAACGTGATGGAAGTCATGAACATCATCGGCGATATCGAGGGGAAAAAGTGCCTCATGATCGACGACATGATCGACACAGCGGGCACGATCTGTCAGGGCGCGCAGGCGCTCATGGATCACGGCGCGAAAGAGGTCTATGCGGGATGTACGCACGCAGTTTTCAGCGGTCCCGCGATGGAGCGCCTCGAAAAGGCGCCGATCAAGGAACTCGTCGTTCTCAATACGATCGATCTTCCTGCCGAAAAGAAACTGGACAAGATCACGGTCATCTCCGTTGCGGACATCTTTGCGGCGGCGATCGAAAACGTGTATCTCGACAAGCCGATGTCCAAGATCTACGACTGAGCGGACAAGAATTGCGGCTGATCAGACAAGATCTGCGACTGATCGAAAGAGAAAAACGCGGCGCCTCCTACGGCGCGGCGCGCACAAATTGATACAAAAGTGTTTTGTCTCCCGCCGCATATGCGGCGGGAGAATCTGAAATTCAGGCCGCGTTTTGTAAAAAACGCGGCGTTCGCGCGTTCTTTGAAAACGCGCAAAGGCGGTCTTATGGTTCTCATCGTGGGGCTCGGCAACCCTGAAAAACAATACGAAACGACCTTTCACAACATGGGTTTTCTCGCCGTGGGAGAGGCGGCGGATAAGCTCGGAGTGAAATTCAAGAAAAAGGAATGCGAGGCGTCCGTCGCCGAGGCGCACATCGGCGGCGAAAAGGTCATTCTTTCCCGTCCCGTCACATACATGAACGCGAGCGGCAGGGCGGTCAAACAGCTTATGTCGAAATATAAGGTCTCGCCTTCCGAGCTGATCGTGATCTACGACGATTTTGATCTTCCCAAAGGGAAACTGCGCATCCGCGCGGCCGGGAGTGCGGGGACGCACAACGGGATGCGGAGTATCATCGGCGAGATCGGCACGGGCGAATTTGCGCGGGTGCGCATCGGCATCAAAGACCCCGAAGTCAACATCCCCGTCATCAATTACGTTTTGTCCAATATCCGAAAGGAAGATTACCCGCTCTTTGCCGACGCCTGTTCGGCGGCGGCGGACGCCGTGATCGATTTTGCGCGCGGCGTGGGGATCGAAAACGTGATGAACAAGTATAACCAGAACTGACATCGGTCAGAAAAGTCGCGCCCGAGGCAATGGCAAAGGGCGCATTATGGAGCGATATGCCCGAAAAATTCTTTTCAGCGCACAATTTAGGCGCGGATTACCTCGACCTGGAAAACGACATCCGCCTCGGCACGCCGACGGCGGTTTTTGGCGTGTCTCAGCCGCACAGGGCACTCCTTGCATCAATCTGCTTTCCCAAACGCGTGGTGTATGTCTGCGACAACGCACAGACGGCGGCGCGCATGGCGGCGGAGATCGCGGGCTTTTCGGGGAGGGCACCCGCTCTTCTCTGTGCGAAAGATGAGGTGCTTTTATATAAAGACGCCGTTTCCAAGGACGCGCTGTTCAGACGGCTGGAAGCGCTCTATGAGATCGGGCGGGGTGCGCCCGTCACGGTGTGCGACGCGGAGAGCCTGATGCAGCTGTTCCCGCGCAAGGTACCCGTCCTTTCCCTGCGCGAAGGGGAAGAGATCGACTTTTCTTCCCTTGCCGCCCGTCTGGTGGAAATGGGGTATACGCGCGCCGCATCCGTCGAATCCAAGGGGAATTTTGCGCTCCGCGGCGACATTCTGGATATATTCCCCGTCAATGCGGAAAATCCGATGCGTGTGGATTTTTTCGGCGACGAAGTCGAAAAGATCAAACCGTACAATTTTGTCTCGGGGGAGCGCCTGCCCGTCGTGAAGCGTGCGGACATCGTGGCGGCGACGGACGTGTTTTTTGCGGAGGGGGAACCCAAGCGGCTCAAAGAGATCCTGTTCGGTGAGCTTTCCGATTTCAAGGACCCTGCGGCGTACAACCGCGCGCATTCCGTTGCGGGTGAGATCTCGGCGAAACTGGACGCGGGCATATCGTTTGCGGGAGCCGCGTTCCTGATGCCCGTGCTGGAAAACGCCGTGCCGTTCGACGAATTTATCGGCGACGCGGTGTATGTGTTCGACGAATGCAAGCTGATCGCCGACCGCGCGGACGCCGTTTATAAAGAGCACGCGGAGCGTTTCTGCCGCCTGCATGCGGGCGGGGAAGTATTCTCCTTTTCGGAAGGACAGCTTTTGCCGAAGGAGGAGTTTTATAAAAGGCTCGCGTCGGTGCAGTGTGCCGCGCTCCAATCCTTCGCGTCGAAGACGTATTTCTTCCAGCCGCTGAAAATTTACAACATGCATTCCTCGCCTGTCGGGCGGTATCTCAATTCCTTTATGAATCTCGTGAGCGACATCAAAAGCTGGCGCACGAACGGGTACCGCGTCATGCTGTACTGCGGGAGCGCGTCGCGGGCGCAGAAGATGAAGGAGCTTCTTTCGGACGAACTTGTTTCATATACCGATTGCCCGAAAGAACTCCCCATGCTCAAAGGGGTCGCCGTGCTGGACGAGGAGCTGGACAAAGGGCTCATTCTGCACGAATGCAGGCTCGCCGTCATCGGCACGGGGGACATGTATACCAAATCTCCCGTGAAAAAGCGTATCCGCCGCAAGCGGAACGACATGTTCACGTCGCCCGAGGTCGGCGACTTTGCGGTGCATGAAACGCACGGCGTGGGCAGGATCATAGGCACGAAGAAGATCGAAACGACGGACGGGACGAAGGAATACATCGCCCTTGAATACCGCGGCGGTGACGTTCTGTACGTCCCTGTCGAACAGATGGATATTCTCTCCCGATATATGGGCGAGGAGACGCCGTCGCTGTCCAAAATCGGCGGTGCCGAGTTTGAAAAGGTCAAACAGCGGGTCAGAGCGTCGCTCAAAGCGATGGCGTTCGACCTGAAAAAGCTCTATGCCGA
>CALVSU010000006.1 GCA_944359385.1 uncultured Clostridia bacterium
TTTTCTGCTTATTTCCTTTTTTTGTCATAAAAATATGCACCTCCAAAAGTCTGTCCAACTTTTGGGGTGCATATCATGACGGCAGTCTTTTTTTGATTGTATTTCCGTATGATGCGATCCGCGGGGGGGGCTATGAGGGTCCCGGCAAACACGAGCCGCGCGGGGGACTATGAGGGTAAGCCGCACGGGGTCATAAAGTGCCCGTAAATGCGGTCTATGAGGGCGTGTGGCGGTTTATGCGAGTTGTTGCAACGCCTGTATGCGTGCGTCCGCGTAGCGTATGACACAATCCGCGATGAGGTCGTGTCCTTTTTGGTTGGGGTGTATGCCGTCTTCGGAGAGATAATCGAGGAAATCGGGTTTCATGAGAAATTCCGTCCTGAAATCGATGAAGGCGGCGCCTGCCGACAGGGCGGATTTCATAACGGCGGCGTTATAGCTTTCCTGGTGCCGCGCGATGTTCGTTACGTCGCCGCAAAAGAATTTCATCACTTCTTCGCCGTCGGCGTGCGCGCAGATGACGTTGCGGAAATATCTCTCCGAATCGATCGGGGGCAAAGAAGTGAAGACGGTCGCTACGCCCGTGCGTGCGGCGGTCTCGATGAGATGTTCGAGCAGTTCTTCAAACAGAGGCAGAGGAGTTTTGGGGAGATGATAGCCGAACGGGTCTTTCGCAACTTCCGCCCAGTCGTAATCGCAATCGTTGCCGCCGAGAGAAACGGCGAGAATGTCCGCCGACGGATCGGCGGTCTTGAAAAAATCGGAAAACATCTCTTTTTTGCAACACTTGCCGAGCGTTTGCCCGAAAGCGGAGCGGCTGTCGATCTTGATCTGCAAAGTTTCTTCGACGGTGTTTACCGCACAGCGCTTGATGCGCATGATCTTATTTCCTTCGAGATACAGCCCTTTGGGTATGGAATCACCGAAAAGGGTGATCTTCTTTTGTGGGTTTGAGTTGTTTGGGGTCGTTTGTATACGCATGATGAGCTCCTTATTTACTGTTATGAATTTGCGTTTTCCGCGCTTTTAGATATGCGGGGCAATTTCGTTATGGCTTGTCTCCCGTTGATGAGAGCGGTTTAAGATTGCACATCGTTTCTGTCGCCGCAAATTGTCCGTTGCCGTTTGTCTTTCATTGATGAGGGGCGCTTTGAGACTGCCCATTGTTTTGGCCGCCGCGCACATCCGCATTTAAAGCGTATCCATCGGGAATGATTTTCTTTCTTTCCGACGCGGCATGCCGCTGTCCTATACAATTATCATACAGCTTGCGCGGTGATCTGTAAAGAAACGGATCGTTTTTTCGTCTACACCTTTTCTTTTTGCGCAGTAGAGTGAGAAAAGAGTGATTCTACGCAGGGTAGAGTCGGGTTTTGAATATGCGGTGGGGAATATTCGGTGAAAAAATTTTTTTCGCAATTTTACAAAAATCGGCTGTTTGTCGGATTGCAAAGCGACGCTTTTATGTTATAATGATTACATGGAAGGATTAAAGGAAAGAGTGGCGCGGAATCTTGTGCTGTGTCGCAAAGGGGCAGGGCTGACGCAGTTGCAGGTCGCCGAACATTTGAATTATTCGGACAAAGCGGTTTCGAAATGGGAGCGGGGAGAAGGGCTTCCCGATCTTACCGTGCTTGTTGCCTTGTCGGAGCTTTATGGCGTGACGCTGGATTATTTTGTGCAGGAGCACGAAGGGAAACAGCCGCCTTTGCCGAAGGACAAACGGCGGCGCCTGATCTACGTACTTTGCGCCTGCGGTCTCGTATGGCTGGTAGCAACGCTGGTGTTTGTCTTTCTCGGTATTTTCGGCGTGCAGGGAAAGACGTGGCTTGCCTTTGTCTTTGCGGCGCCTGCGACGTTTGTTCTGCTCACTGTATTCAGCTGTCTTTGGGGGAACCGCGCGGAAATATTTTTTGCCGTTTCGGGCATCGTATGGATGACGGCGCTCTCCCTCTTTCTTTCGTGGGAAACGGAGAACATCTGGCTCGTCTTCATTGCGGCGATCCCTTTGGAAGTGCTCGCGCTTTTCTGGTTTATTCTGCGCCCGAAAAAGGCAAAATAAGAGTAAAATTGTGCTTTGCTTGCAAATCACGGTGTGCCTTTTTGTTGGTAAAGGTAAAATCATTGCATAAGCGTCAGATTTATGATATAATGATCCGGTATCGGATTTCTTTATGCTCTGCAAAGGCGGAAATGGAAAATTTTGCACGCCTGTGCGCCGTACCGCATATAATGTGGGTATGCGACAGACCGCATAAAGAAGGTATCGGAAAAATGCAGGAAAACAAGGCAGTCGTGCGTTTAGACGCGATCCGTTCCAACGCGGAGATTTTGCGAAAGCACTGCGGAGCAAAAAAGCTGTGTGCGGTCGTCAAAGCGGACGCATACGGTCACGGCGCAGCGGAAGTCGCGGGCGCGCTTTCGGGCGAGGCGGATATGTTTGCCGTCGCCCTCGTTGCGGGGGGGGAGGGGCTTCGTCTTTCCTGGGCGAAGGACGTGCTCGTGCTTGTGCCGCCGCTCACGGAAAGCGAAGCGCTGCGCGGCATGAATTCTGACCTCATTTTTTCCGTGGGGGACGCCGAGGATTATGCCCTTTTACGCCGCACGGCGGAGAAATACGGGACGGTCGCGCGCTGTCATCTGAAAGTCAATACGGGCATGAACCGTTTCGGCTTTGACGGGGACGCTTTCCGTTCGTTTTTGCGCGGCGGGCTGAGCGACAGGGTTTGCGTCGAAGGGATCTATTCGCATTTTTACCTCCCGAACGATGTGACGGTCGTCAGGGGACAATTCGGATTGTTTTCCGATTTTGCGGAAGAGGCAGAGCGCGTTTTCGGAGATCTTATCAAACACGTTTCGGCTACGGGCGGAATCTTGTACGGAAAGGAATATGCGCTCGATATGGTGCGGCCCGGCATCGGGTTATACGGATATCTGCCCGCGGGTTTCGAAGGCGCGCTGTCCCTTCGGAAAGCGATGCGTGTGTATGCATCCGTGGTTTCGTCGAGGGAATATGCGTTCGGCGGCGCGGGGTACGGAAAGCTGAGCGATGCGGACGCAAAAAACGGGCTTTCTGCGGTGCGGTGCGGCTATGCCGACGGTTTTTTCCGCGGCGGCGGGATCGGCAACGTCAACAGTCTGTGCATGGATGCTTTTATTTATTCCCAAAAACTGGAAAAATATGAGGAGCTGTGCATTCTTTCGGACGCGGACGAATACGCGCGGAAAAACGGCACGATCTCCTATGAGGTGCTCGTGCATGCGGGCAGGAGAGCGGAGAAGATCTATGTCGGCGGATAGCGAAGAGAAAAAGCTTTTGCGTCAAAAGATGAAAGAGATGCGCGCGGGCGATCAGGCGCGGGCGCGGCGGGACGCGGCGCTTTGTGAGCGGTTTTTCGGTATGCCGCTCGTCGGCGAGAAGCGGAGCTTTTTCATCTATCGTTCTTTCGGTTCGGAAGCGGACACGCTGCGTATCTCGGAGCGGCTCGTTTCGGCGGGAAAAGAGGTGTATTTTCCTCGGGTGGAAGGCCGCGAGATGGTCGCGGTGCGTTGGGTAGGACAAGCTTTTGTAAAGAACCGTTACGGCATTTTAGAGCCGCAAGGGGAAGCGTATGCGGGGCAGCCCGAAGTTTGCGTGCTGCCGCTGCTTGCGGCGGACAAGTCGTTGTATCGTCTCGGATACGGGGGCGGATTTTATGACAGATATTTGTCCGATAAAGAAAAAACATACAAGATCGGGCTTTGTTACGATTATCAGCTGGTGGAAAGGGTCGCGCGCGAAGCGCACGATATTCCGCTGGACGCATTGGTGACGGATGAGCGGGTCTTGATACGGAGGGTAAACTGATTTTATGGAAAACGCATTCGGCAAAGGGATGAGGAGCGTGCTTGAATATCTGCGGCGTGCGGTCACGCCCATTTTTATAAACCTGATGTTCGGCATGACGATGCTTGCGGTGAGCGCGATCAGCATCACGGAATTGAAGATCATGCTTATGGTCGCGCTGGTCGCGCTGACCTTTCTGGCATCCTTTCTTTTAATGCGTTCAATGGGCGAATATGCATACAAGATGAAAGTTGCGGGAGACAGAAAGCGTGCAGGGCAGCCTGTCGGCATGGGACTGGAAACAGGCAAAGACACGTATCATTCCAGTAAAGAATACAGGTCGTACAAAGGATTTGTGATCGGCGCAGTGGTGTGTATCATCCCCGTCATTTTTATCATTGTTGACATCTGTACGGGCAGCGGCGGCGCCCGTCTTGCATACGGCATGCTGGCGGGCTGGGCGCTGATGCCCGTGCTTGCGATCAGCACGAAAGCGAATATCCTTTTCAGCCTTATTCCCTGCGCGATCCAGATCGTCGTTTCCGGCATCGCGTATATCCTCGGCGGCGGCAGGGAAAAGGTCAGACAGTTTGCGCTCGAACAGCGCGCGGAGAGCGTGGCGAAGACGAAGGGGGCGAAGAAAGGTTGAGGATCATCGGAGGCAGGTACCGCGGCAAGATCCTTGCTCCTTTCAAGGGCATGGACATACGCCCTACGGCAGACAGGGTGAAGGAATCCCTGTTCAACATTCTCGCGCCCGAGATCAACGGGGCGAATGTGCTCGATCTGTTCTGCGGCAGCGGGAACGTCGGGCTGGAAGCGTTGTCGCGCGGGGCAGACATGGTCGTGTTCAACGACCTGTCAAAAGAGAGTCTTGCGGTCCTGAAAAAAAATTGCGAATCCCTGCGGCTTTCGCCGCAGGTCTATAATCTGGATTTCCGCGAACTTCTCGGAATGCTGGACGTAACGTTCGACATCATCTTCATCGACCCGCCGTATAAAAGCGGGTACGGGAAGGAAGCGCTGGAACTGATCGCGCGGCACAAGCTGCTCAATACGGGCGGGGTCGCGGTTTTTGAGAGCGACAAGCCTTTCGAAGGAGATGTCGGGCTTACGAAATACGACGAGAGAAAGTACGGCGCAACGTATCTTACTTTTTTTACGCCCGACTGATAAAGGGGTGAGACGGCGCGGACACTCCGCGTAAAAATGCGGCAGGGATTTCAGTTTCGAATGCTGCGGATGAGCGCAGTATTTTGTCTGCGGAAGGCAGGGTGCGGTATTGTGCCCGCGACGGACAGTCGCTGTATTAAGCGGCGGCAGGCGAAGGAGGAGCCATGAAAAAGTGCGTATTTGCGGGGACGTTCGACCCGCCGACACTGGGTCATAAAGACATCGTGATGAAGAGTCTCGAGATCTTCGACGAAGTGATCGTCGCGATCCTCATCAACCCGAACAAGAAGCCGCTTTTCACGGTCGAAGAGCGGCTGGCGATGCTGAAAAAGGTGTTTGCGGCGTATCCGAACGTGCGCGTGATGTCCTATGACGGGCTGACGGTGGATCTTCTCCGCAGGGAAGGGGTGCGTTTTTATGTGCGCGGCATCCGCAACGGGACCGACTACGATTACGAAGCGCAGCTGAACTTCATCAACGTGGATATGTACAAGGACATGATCACGGTATTTTTGCCGACGCGGCAAGAATTTCTGCACATCAGTTCGGGGCTGGTGAAAGACGCGCTCCGTTTCAACAAGAACGTCGACCAATATGTGCCCGAAGAGATACGGGACGATCTGAAAAAATTTGTACAAGAGGCAAAAAACAATGTTCAATAGAGAGGAGCGCATTCCTGAGGCGGAGGAGATCTTAAAAGAGCACCCTCTGCCCGAATCACTGAAAAAAATCAAGGCGGAGCGCGACGCGCTCGCCTCTTCCGTCATACGCGGCGAAACAGACAAACTTCTGCTCATCATCGGGCCCTGCTCGGCGCATGAGAGCAAGCCCGTGCTCGAATATGTGGAAAGGCTCGGAAAACTCAACGAAAAGGTTTCGGATAAAATCGTCATCGTGCCGCGCATTTATACAAATAAACCGCGGACGAAAGGGGTGGGGTATAAAGGGATGTTTACCCAGCCCGACCCGAAGAGCAAAGAGGATATCCTGAAAGGCATTCTGACCATCCGTCAGCTGCATATCGATGCGATCGGCGCGAGCGGGCTTTCGGCGGCGGACGAGATGCTTTACCCCGAAAACTATGCGTATGTGGAAGATCTTCTTACGTATATCGCGATCGGCGCGCGTTCGAGCGAGAATCAGATGCACAGGCTTGTTTCCAGCGGGATCGATCTTCCCGTGGGCATCAAAAACCCGATGAGCGGCTCCATTCCCGTCCTTCTCAACTCTATCTATGCGGCGCAGAGCGGCGGTCAGGTCTTCAAATATCAGAACTACCAGGTCCGCACGACGGGCAACAAGCTTGCGCACGCGGTCTTGCGCGGCGCCGTGGACGGCTACGGCAACGACATCCCGAATTTCCACTACGAGACGGTCATGAAGATCATAGAAGGCTACATGAAAACGGGGCTGAAAAATCCTGCGATCATCATCGACGCGAACCATTCCAATTCGGGCAAACAATTCAAACAGCAGATCCGCATCGTCGAAGAGGTGCTCAACAACCGCCTTTATGACGCGGATTTCAAAAAATACGTCAAAGGCTTCATGATCGAGAGTTTTATCGAAGAGGGCTGCCAGAAGGAAGACGTCATATACGGCAAATCCATTACCGATCCCTGTCTCGGCTGGGAAGACACGGAGCGGCTTGTCCTCGACATTGCGGAGAAGGTGTGAGAGGAGGGAAAACGATGGCGGAATCGCCTTTCACGGAAAAAATTTCCTCGGTCGCCTGTCTGGGGCCCGAGGGGAGCTATTCGATGATCGCGGCGGGAGATCTTTGCCCGGGCGCGAAGCGCATTCCCTGCAAGAGTTTTTACGAAGCGGCGGAAAAGCTGAAATGCGGGGAAGCGGATTGCGCCGTTCTGCCCGTGGAGAACGCGTTGCAGGGCGCAGTTACGCAGAATCTCGATCTTTTATATGCGGAAACAGGAATGTATGCGGTAAAACAGTATCTCTTGCAGATCGGCCATTGTCTGATCGCGAAAGAAGGGGCGCGCATTGCGGATATCCGCCGCGTCTTTTCGCATGAACAGGCGATCCTGCAATGCGGCAAATTTCTTGCAAAAAATTTGCCGCAGGCAGAGATCGTGTATACCAATTCCACCGCGGAGAGCGTGTCCCGCCTTGAAAACGCGGGCGACGCAGGTATCGTCGGTTCGCACGTGCGCGCGGATGGATACGCCTTTTTAGCGGAGAATATCGCGGACGAAAAGAAGAATTTCACGCAGTTTCTGCTCGTGCGCAAAGGGGAAAAATATCTTCCCGAACACAGCGAGCGCGTCTATTTTGCGGCGACCTGTCCGCATGAACCGGGGTCTCTTCTGAAAATGCTGCAGATCCTTGCCGCGTTCGACCTGAACATGACGCGTATCGAATCGCGGCCGATCAAAAGTTCGCCGGGAAACTATCGCTTCTTTATCGAATTTGAAGGGGACAGGGCGTCCGAAGTGGTGCGGGTCGTCCTCTCGCGGCTCGAAACGTATGCGCAGGATTTTAAGCTTCTCGGGTGCTATTGAGTTTGCTTTCCTCTTCGCGATCAAAGGAGACCCGCGGCGGCGCACAGCCCGAGACAGACAAAAAAGGCGACGATCGCCTGAAAAAACTTGATCGCGATGAAGGGTGCGGGCTTTACGCCTGCACGTTTCAGATAGCCGAGCTGCTGGGCGAGGATGCACGCGCCGCCGAAGGTGACGAGAAACGCGGCGGCGGGCAGGGCAGCCGTTCCTTCGGCAGACAGGGCGGCGCAGCCGTGCGTCGCTTCGAGAAGTCCCGTGGCAAATCCCGTCCCGAGGTTTTCGGCGAGCGGAGAAAGTATTTTCCCGAAAAGCAGGGCGAGCGGCGCGAGAAGTTTCAAATCTGTGAGCATTTTTGTCAGTACGAAAAAGAGCGCGATGAATCCTCCGACGGTCAGGATGGACAGGACGGCGCCGAAGACGCTTTCGGCGAGGATGCCGTCGGCTTTTTTAAGGGGCGGCAGGGGCGCGCCCGCTTTTTCTTTTTTACAAAACCGCGCAATCAGAAAGGAAACGAGCACGACCGCACAAAAGTGAGACGCGAGGAGTACGAGACCCGCCGTGCGCGAGCCGAACATCGAGGCGCCGACGCTTCCGATGAGGAACATGGGGCCCGAAGTCGAGCACAGGGCGGCGGTGAACACGGCATTCCTCTTTTCGATGAGTCCTTGATCGGCAAGGTCGGCGAGGAGCCTGCTCCCGACGGGATACCCCGATAGCGCGCTCATGACGAAGCAATAGGACGCGATGCCCGGCATACGGAAAGCGGTGCGCATGAAGGGCGAAAGACGGGAAGAAGCCTTCGCCGCAAATCCAAGTTTTGTGAGCATCGCCGTGAACACAAAGAAGGGAAAGAGGGTCGGCACGACGAAGTTCAGCCAAAGTTGCAGACCTTCGAGACAGGCGGGCGCGTACTTATCGGGCGCGCAGGCGAGCAGGATTAGGATGAGTGCGAGCGCGGCGCTTGCGGCGATCGCCGCATTTTTGCGGCGGCGCGCGGTTTTGCCCGTTGCGTCTTTCGGGGACGCGATACGGGCGTGTCGGTTTGCGCGGGCGCTTGTATCTGGGCTTTTACGGTCTTGTTTTCTTTGTTTGTGCGTGACTTTGTCTGCGCGCATTGCGGCAGGTAACATTTTCGATAAGACAGACATATTTCATCTTATGGCGGAAAAGGAGGGATTATGAGCAAAAAATTGGGGCTCGCGCTGGGCGCGGGCGGCGCGCGCGGCATCGCGCACATCGGCTTTTTACAGGCACTCAAAGAAGAGGGGATACGTCCGGATTTCGTGAGCGGTTCGTCGATGGGAAGCATCGTCGGCGCGTGTTATTGCAAGGGCATGACGCCCGAAGAAATGCTGGACATCGTGCGCGAGCTTCGGCCTTCGGACATCGTCAATCTCGGCATCGCGCCCATTACCAAACTCGGGCTCATGAAGTGGACGAAAGTGCGCAAGATGATGTCCGAGCATCTGGAAAACTGCGATTTTGCGGATCTTCAGATCCCTTTTTGCTGTGTTGCGGTCGATCTGAAAAGCGCAAAACTCATCGAGTTCAAGGAAGGGAGCGTCGTGGACGCGATGCTTGCGTCCAGTTCTATGCCGACGGTGTTCCGTCCCGTGGAGAAAGACGGGATGCTGCTCGTGGACGGCGGCGTTTTGTGCCGCGTCCCGTTCAGACAGGTAAAGAAGATGGGCGCTGAGGTGGTCGTCGCCGTGGACGTGCTCGGAAAGTGTTATCCCGTGGAAAAGGTCTCCAATGTCCTCTCACTGGTCATGCGCACCTACGACATCATGGACGAACAGCGGACGCGGTTGCAAAAACAAAGATACGGGCGCGTCGTCGATCTCTGGCTGGAACCCGACATGGGCGACGTCAGTCAGTACCGCATCAAATTTGATCAGGAGATCTACGATGCGGGGTATCGGTGCGGCAAAGAGAATGCGGAAAATATCAAAAAACTTTTAGAGGAATGAGTTTTGCCGACCGCCCGACGGGCGGTCGGGCATATATAGGCAGATATGGACCTTTTCGATCTGAACGAAGACGAAGGCGGGGCAAGAATGCAGACCGTTTTCATCTGAAAACAATACGTATGGGGCAAAAGATGGACCTTTTTGATCTGAACAACAATGAATACGGGGCAAAGCCGCTCGCCGATAAAATGCGCGCAAACAATCTGGACGAATTCATCGGGCAGTCGCACATCGTCGCGGAAGGGAGCCTTCTGCGGCGCGCGATCAGGCTGGACAGGCTGGGGAGCTGTATTTTCTGGGGGCCGCCGGGGTGCGGCAAGACGACGCTTGCCAACATCATCGCGTCCACGACGCACGGAAATTTTGTAAAATTGAACGCGGTGCAGAGCGGCGTTGCGGACGTAAAGAAGGCGGTGGAAGACGCGCGCAATGCGCTGAAAATGTACGGAAAAAAGACGTACCTTCTGCTGGACGAATGTCACCGTTTCAATAAGACGCAATCGGATTCCCTGCTTCCCGCCATAGAACAGGGTACGATCATTTTTATCGGTTCGACGACGGAAAATCCCTACGCTTCGATGACGCCCGCGATCGTGTCGCGCTGCCGCGTTTTTGAATTCAAACGGCTTTCGGACGAGGAGATCTACGGCGCCCTGAACACCGCGCTGACTTCGCGCAAGGGGTTGTATCAGTACAAAGCGCAGTGCGACGAGGAGGCGCTCCGCCACATCGCGCGCATGAGCGCGGGAGATCTTCGCACGGCGTACAACGCGCTTGAGCTTGCCGTTCTCACCACGCCGCCCGCATCGGACGGCACCGTGCACGTCACGCTCGCCGACGCGGAGCAGTCCATTCAGAGAAAGGCGCTTTCTTATAATGAAGACGCTTACTATGATATGCTTTCCGCTTTCTGCAAGAGCCTTCGAGGGAGCGACGCCGACGCCGCGCTTTACTATGCTTTTCGCCTGATCGAGGGCGGGTGCGATCCGATGATCATCCTGCGCAGGCTCGTTGTGCATTCGAGCGAAGACGTGGGCATGGCAGACCCGAACGCGCTCAACGTGGCGGCGTCTGCTATGTATGCGTTTGAAAAACTGGGTGCGCCCGAGGGGCTGATCCCCATGTCGAACGCGATCATATACGTCTGTGAGGCGGAAAAATCCAACTCCGTCATCTTGGCGATGGAGGGCGCGCGCAAAGCGGCGCGCGAGGTGCGCGACGACAACATTCCGCCGTATCTTATGGACAACAGTTACGGGAGCAGGGAAACCAAGGCGAACAGCCGCAACTACAAATATCCGCACGATTACGGCGGGTATGTGGAGCAGCAGTACCTGCCCGATTCGCTGAAAAACGCCGTCTTTTACCGACCGAAGAACAACGGCTATGAAAAGACGGTCAAAGAGATCAGGAAAAAGAAGGGCAAAGCGGACAAATAACGGGCGCGGAAGGCGAATTTCGGGCAAATATTTGACAACGGCGGCGCATATGCGCTATAATGATAAAGATTTACAATCGTAGAGAGGAGAAAGAGCATATGATAAAACTCATTCGCGGCGGCTGTTATTACATGGGCGGCGCGCTCGTCAAAGAAAACCAGGCGTTTCTTACGGCGGCGGAAAAAGAGACCGCGCGCAAGGGCACGATGTCTTACCGCATCATTAAGGAGCACAACAGGGGCGACGAGCAGAACCTGAAGATCAGATTCGACGCGATCGCGTCGCACGACATCACCTATGTCGGGATCATCCAGACGGCGAAGGCGAGCGGGCTTAAAGAATTTCCTCTTTCGTACACGCTGACAAACTGTCACAATTCGCTCTGCGCCGTGGGGGGGACGATCAACGAAGACGACCACGTTTTCGGACTTTCGGCGGCGAAAAAATATGGCGCGAACTTTGTTCCGCCTCACCTTGCGGTCATTCACCAGTATATGCGCGAGATGGAAGCGCGGGTGGGCAGGATGATCCTCGGAAGCGATTCGCATACCCGCTACGGCGCGCTCGGCACGATGGCGGTCGGCGAAGGCGGACCCGAGTTGGTCAAACAGATCCTCAATCAGACGTATGACATCAAACGTCCCGAGACGGTGGCAGTGTATCTTCGCGGCAATCTCAAAAAGGGCGTGGGCCCGCAGGACGTAGCGATCGCGCTGTGCGGCGCGGTGTTCAAGAACGGTTTTGTCAAGAACAAGATCCTTGAATTTGTCGGCCCCGGCATCAAAAACCTCTCCATGGATTACCGCAACGGCATCGACGTGATGACGACGGAGACGGCGTGCCTTTCTTCTATCTGGGAAACGGACGAAAAGACGCGCGAGTATTACAAGATCCACGGCAGGGAAAATGACTATAAGGAACTGAAACCTTCCGACCCCGCATATTATGATTACGGCATCACGGTCAACCTCTCTTCGATCGAACCGATGATCGCTCTTCCTTTCCATCCGAGCAACGCGTATACGATCCGCGAACTTCTGGCGCACCCGAAGGAGATCCTTTCCGAGGTGGAAGCGGCGGGCAGAAAGCTCAAAGGCGACGATTCTTTCACGCTCACCGACAAGATCAGGGACGGCAGGGTCTATGTCAATCAGGGCATCATCGCGGGCTGTGCGGGCGGCATGTACGAGAACATTGCCGAAGCGTATGAGATATTAAAGGGCAAGACGACGGGCGTCGACGAGTTTTCGCTCAGCGTGTATCCGTCCAGTCAGCCCGTCTATAAAGCGCTCGTCGAGAACGGTTATATCGGCGGGCTGATGGACGCGGGCGCGATCGTGAAGACGGCGTTCTGCGGACCTTGTTTCGGCGCGGGCGACGTGCCTGCGAACAACGGGCTTTCCATCCGTCATACGACGCGTAACTTCGAGAGCCGAGAAGGGAGCAAACCTGCGGCGGGCCAGCTCGCGGCGGTCGCGCTCATGGACGCGCGCTCGATCGCGGCGACGGCGGCAAACGGCGGTTATCTCACGCCCGCGACCGAAGCGGAATACACGAAAAAAGTCAAAAAGTACTTCTTCGACGGGGAGATCTATAAAAACAGGGTCTACATGGGCGCAGGCAAGGCGCACAAAGACGAAGAACTCAAATACGGCCCGAATATTGCCGACTGGCCGAAGATGATCCCGCTCGGCAAAAACGTGCTCATCAAGGCGGTGAGCGTCATCGAAGACCCCGTGACGACGACGGACGAGCTCATCCCTTCGGGGGAGACCTCGTCTTACCGTTCCAATCCCATGAAGCTTGCGGAGTTTGCGCTTTCCCGTAAAGATCCCGGCTATGTGGGCAGGGCGAAGGCGGTCAAGGCGGACGAGGATGTGCGCAGGGAAACGGGCAAGCTTCCCGAGAGCGTGCTTGACGATGTCAGAAAACTGGAAATTTCCGAAGAAGGGACGATCTACGGAAGCTGCGTGGTCGCGGTAAAACCCGGAGACGGTTCTGCTCGCGAGCAGGCGGCGTCCTGTCAGCGCGTTCTGGGCGGAGTTGCGAACATCGCAAAAGAGTACGCGACCAAGCGTTACAGGAGCAATCTCATCAACTGGGGCATGCTTCCGTTCACGGCGGAAAAACTCAATTTCAAAGTGGGCGATTATCTGTATATCGAAAACATCGACAGATACATCCGCGACGGCGCGGAGCGCATTCCTGCGAAACATCTGAGCGGAAACAGCGTGAAAGAGATCGAACTGAGCGTCGGTTCGCTCACGCAGGACGAAAAGAACATCATCCTCAAAGGCTGTCTGATCAATTTCAACGCGGTGCGTTGACCTTTCGGTGCGGAGTGCAGGAGGTCTTTTATGCTCGATCTTTCGGGATATCAAAACGCGGTCGATCTCGTATACAAGCCGAAAGCGGAGATCGTCTTGTCGGAAGAGGAAAAGAGCGCGATCTGCGACGAAATGCTCGGCATCCTTTTGGAGGAGCGCAACGAGATCGCGGCATTCAGCTATTCTTACAAGGTCAAACGCGATCTCATATGGGGCTTTCTCAACCAGAGACTGCCCAATCCCGTTTCCGCCCGTTTTCTGGAGATCCAGGACAGACTTTTTTGGGCGGAAACGCTGGAAAACGGCGTCGTGGCGCTCGATTCTCTCGAATTCAAGGATGGGATCGCACTTTGGCAGGGCGACATCACGCGCATAGCCGCGGACGCGGTGGTCAATGCCGCGAACAACTCACTGCTCGGCTGTTTTATCCCGCACCACAAATGTATAGACAACGTCATCCATTCCCGCGCGGGCGTGCAGGTGCGGCTGGACTGTTCGAGGATCATGGGCTTGCAGGGCGAACCCGAACCTGCGGGGTGCGCGAAGATCACCCTCGCCTATAATCTTCCTTCCAAGTATATCATTCACACGGTCGGCCCGATGGTGGGGCTGAAACCCGCCGAGGAGGACGAACGGGTGCTCCGCAACTGTTATATCGCTTCTCTGAATCTCGCGAGGCAGATGCACCTTTCGAGCATCGCTTTCTGCTGTATTTCCACGGGCGTATTCGGATATCCTGCCGACGAGGCGGCGGAGATCGCCGTCGGCGCCGTCAAAAGCTGGCTTCTGGAAACGGGTTACCCGATCAAAGTCGTGTTCGATGTCTTTCTCGACAAAGACAGGGAAATTTATCGGGACATCCTGAAAAGTGTATGAAAAATCCGAAGAGAAAACCGTATGCGTTTTTCTTCGTGAAAGCGACAGCCCCGCCGTTGATAACGGCGGGGCTGTCGCGCCCGTGCGGACTTTGCGTAAAGCGCATGAACAACCGCTTTACTTCTGATCCGCGTCGCATTCAAAGTCAATGGCTCGCGATCACGGCGAAATGTGTGCGGAGTTCGTTTTTGAGAGTGTCTTTTCGGGGCGGAGCGGTGTTGACGGCTCCGTATTTTTCTTACCGGGCGCGGAAGGATCTGTTTTGCGGCGTTCTTTGAGCCGTTCGCCGTAGTCCTTTGCGCGGTTTTTCATATGTTCATATGAAGGCTCCCGCATTTTTCCGAGATCTGCCCGGCAGAGTTCATCGGCGCCGTGCGGGTCGCAATGTCCGTCGGTGCCGTGCGTGCCGCAGCATTCCGCGCAGGAAAAGGGCGCGCCGACCCAGGCAGGCGCCGCGGTGCCGCGCAGTGTAAATCCGATGATGAGCATGAGGGAAGCGGCGAGACAGACCGCCGCGGTCGTAAGGATGATGTTTCTTCTGATCATAACGGAAGTATGTGCAAAAAAATGCAGAAAATGCCGTGCAAATGCTTGCAATTTTTGCGTCGCGCGGCTATAATTGCAGATGAAATTTAAACCTGAGTCGAAGGGTACGCCCGACGGCAAAGGGGAGAGAATATACATCTTTTACAAGGGATCGTACATCCTCCTTTTTGCGTTGGTGCGAAAGGGAGGTTTTTTCATGTCGGAAAACAGGGTCGCCGTAGTCAGTATCATCGTGGAGAACACCGATTGTTCGGAGAAGCTGAACGCGCTTTTGCACGATTTCGGCGATCACATCATCGGGAGGATGGGGGTGCCGCACCGTCCGAAAAAGATTTCCGTTCTTTCCGTCGTGATGGACGCGCCGCAGGAAGTGGTCAACGCGCTGACAGGCAAGCTGGGCATGATCGAAGGCGTGAGCGCAAAGACGCTGTTTTCCAAGTATTGATCCCTTTTGTTTCGCGCAAGTTTAAATGAAAAGTCTGAAAGGAGTTTCTGTGTATGAAAAAATTTGTGGCAGTAATGCTGGCCGTGCTTACGCTTGCGGTCGGCTTTGTGACATTTGCCGCCTGTAAAGACGACAAGAAACCGCAAGGCGGCGGTGAAAACGTGACGGTCAACGTCTATCTTCCCGACGGAACGCCCGCGCTCGCGCTCGCGAAAGCGATGACAGAAGGGGTATCCGCGGAAGGGTACGACGTGGATTTCAAGATCATTGCGGCGGGGGATATCGGCAAGGTGTTTGCGGCGACGAACGCAGATCTTGCGATCATGCCCACGATCGGGGCGGCGACCAATTACAAGAAAGGTGTGGGTATTCAGCTCGTCTCCACCAATGTGTTTGGCAACCTCTATATCGTGGGGGTGAACGCGCCGAAAGAAGAGGTCTCGCTTGCCGATCTGAAGGGCAAAACGGTCATGACTACGGCGGCGACGACCATCCAGCTCTTTGAATATCTGCTCAAAGAAAACAACATCAAATACGTCGAAGGGGATGCTGCGGACAAAGAGAGCGACACCGTCTATCTAAAATCGTATGACGACGGCAGCCAGATCACACAGGCGCTGGCGGCGGCGGGCAGCGGCGAAGCGTACGGCGTTCTGGGCGAACCGCAGGTCACCGTCTGCCAAAGCAAGGTGTCCGCGGCGAAGATCCTCGTGGACTTTCAGGCGGAATGGGAAAAACTGACTTCGTTTGACGGTTATCCGCAGGCGTCGCTCATCGCAAAGAAATCTTTTGCCGAGGCGAACGGTGCGTTCGTGAACGCCTTTGCGGCGGCGCTGGAAAGCAATGCGGCGTGGCTCGCTTCTGCCGACAATATCGCGAAATTCAAAGCGGCGCTCGTTTCTTACAACGAAACACACAGCGATTATCAGACAACGCTCGCGAACGCGGCGCTGACGGTGGATACGGTTGCCCGCTGCAATCTCGGATACCGGAGCGCAGCTGACGTAAAGACTTCCGTCAAAGATTATATCAAGAGGCTGAGCGGCACCGATCTCGACGACGGATTTTTCTACGCTGCGGCTTAAAACCGGGGCAAAAACAACGAAAAACAGCGACTTAAAATAACAAGGATAGCGGCATAAAATACAGGAAAAGGGTGCGCGCGCTTTTACGGGCGCGCGCACGGAAAAACCATGAAAGCTAAGGTGCGCAAGATACTTCTGCATATCGCGTATCCTCTGATCGTCGTCGCGCTGGTCGTGCTGATCTGGCAGATCGCGGCTGCGGCGATCGGCGTAACGCTGGTACTCCCCACCCCCGCGCAGGCGGTGCGGGAGTTTTTTGCCTGCTTCGGCGATGCGGCGTTCTGGGAAGCGGTGGGCAATTCCATGTGGCGTTCGCTGTACGCCTTTCTGATTTCGTTTGCGTTCGCGCTGGCGTTCGCGGTGCCCGCCTATCTTTTCGAACCGTTTCGCCGTCTGGCGGATCCCTTTGTGGCGATCATCCGCGCGGTGCCGACCATGTCGGTCATCTTCATTCTCATTTTATTGCTCGATTCCGCGCGTGCGCCTGCGGCGGTCGCGATCATCGTGATCTTTCCCACGCTGTATTCATCGTTTATAGCGGCGCTGGAAGGGGTGGACGGGAAGCTCGCCGAAATGTGCAGGGTGTATCGTGTCAGCGCAAAAGACAGGGTGCTGAAACTGTATATCCCCAACATGGCGCGCGGGATGTTCGAAGGGGCGGCGAGCGGGTATTCGCTCAACGTCAAGCTGGTGATCGCGGCGGAAGTGATGGCGCACACGGTGCGCAGTCTCGGGAACCTCATGTACAACGCGAACTGGATGCTGGAGACGGAAAAACTATTCGCGCTCACAATCGCGGCGGTCGTTTTGTCCGTCGCGGCGGAATATGCGATCAGGCTGATCGGCAGGGCGGTGATACGATGGAAATGAAGGATATAGAGATCAAAGACGTGTCCCTGCGCTACGGCGAAACGTCCGTTTACGAGCATTTTTCCCTCACGATCGAGACGGGAAAGATCACCTGTCTGCTCGGTGCGAGCGGATGCGGGAAGACGACTCTTCTCAATATGCTGGCGGGGCTTGTGCCTTACGAAGGGAAGATCGGAAACGTGCCGCCGCGCATTTCGTATATTTTTCAGGAAGAGCGCCTGCTCCCCAATCTGACGGTGCGGCAGAACATCGCGTTTGTGCTCGGGAAAAACGCGGACAGGGACAAAATTTCCGCGCTTTTGGAAAAGGTGGAGCTTTCGGGTAAGGAAAACGCCTATCCGTCCGAACTTTCGGGCGGGCAGGCGCAGCGGGTATCCATTGCGCGCGCATTTGCCTATCCGTCGGCGCTGATCCTGATGGACGAGCCTTTTTCTTCGCTGGATACGGCGCTGAAAATACGGCTGATGGACGTATTTTGCCGCCTTTGGGAAGAGGAAAAAAGGACGGCCGTCTTCGTTACGCACGACGCGGAAGAGGCGTACATGCTGTCGCACCGCGCCGTATTGCTGGGCGGCGGGCGCGTGGAAGCCGACTTTCGGGAAGAAACGCCCGTTCCGCGCGCGTATGGAAGGGAGAGCGAATATAAACAAAAGATCCTTTCCGCGATGCTTGCGGGCGGCGGAAGGTGACGCGGGGAAAGAATATTTTTCTCTTGTATGGCATATATTGACTTTTGGAGGCATTTTTTGCCTTTTTGACAGATAGAGCCATTTTGTCTTGAAAAAAAAGGAAAAATATGTTATAGTGATTGCGGACTGAGAAGGGACGGCAGGAGAGGAGATATTTTGAAAAGTCTATTGATTTCCGATTTGGACGGAACTTTGCTGACATCCAAAGAATGCATATCGGGTTACAGTCTGGAACGTCTGAACGAGTGGATCGATAAAGGTCTGCTCTTTACATATGCGACGGCGCGGTCGTTCAACTCCGCGGCGAAGGCTTGCTGGGGGCTTCGGCAGATCTATCCCGTGATTTTATATAACGGTGCGGTCATCATCGAGGCGAAGAGCGGCAGGATGCTGTGCAACAACCATTTCAACGCAGGCCAGCTCGCTTTTCTCAAAGATCTTTTCGCGCGGCACGACGTATGGCCGCTCGCGTATTCCTTCTGCGGAGAAAAGGAGCGCGTTTCCTGGGTGGAAGGGAAGGAGAGCGAGGGCGTCCTTCGTTATCTCAGGCGCAGACAGGGCGATCCCCGTCTGAATCCGATCAGAGTGCGCGAAGAAGTCGCGGGCGACGATATCTTTTATTTCAACTGCATCGGCAGGAAAGAGGATCTCGACGCGTTGCGCAAAGAGGTGGACGAGAGCTTCGATATCAAGTGTATTTACGAGCAGGAGACATATCAGACGGACTACTGGTGCGAGATCATGCCGCGCACGACTTCCAAGGGCGCGGCGGCGCGCAACGTCAAAGATATGCTGGGAGCGGACAGACTCGTTGTGTTCGGAGACGGTGCGAACGATATCGACTTGTTCGCCGCGGCGGACGCGTGTTACGCGGTCAGGAACGCGGATGAAAAGCTCAAAGAACGCGCGACGGGCGTCATCGGTTATTGCGAAGAAGACGGCGTCGTGAAATTCATAGCGGAGCATCTGGAAGAATACCGCTGAGGAAAGATCATGGCAAAAAAGCAGAAAAAACAGAGAGAAAAAAGTACGTTTTGGAAGGATTTTAAGGCGTTCATATCGCGCGGCAACGTGGTCGATCTTGCGGTCGCGGTGGTCGTCGGCGCGGCGTTCACGGCGATCGTGAACAGCCTCGTGAACGACATCATCAAGCCGCTCATCGCGGTGCTGGTCGGCGGCGATTTCAGCGAGTTGATCGTGGTGCTTCGCGCGGAGAAACTCAGCGAAACGGGAGAAGTGGTGCGCGAGGCGATCACCCTCAACTACGGAAACCTGCTCATGGCGATCCTGACTTTCCTGATCGATGCGTTCGTCATCTTCACTGTTTTGCGCATCGTGAGAAGGGCGCAGAAACGTCTGAAAGAACGGACGGAACAGTTTAAAGAATTTCTCAAAGAAGAACTTCGAAAAGACGAGGGAAAAGAGGCGGCCGCCGCACAGGCAGAGCCTTCCGCGTCCGTTTCTGTTTCCGCGCAGGCGTCGCCCGTTGCAGTTGTTCCCGATGCGCCTGCTCCCGCGCAGGCGGCACCCGCAGAGCAGGTATCTGTGGCGGAACCCGCGCCGTCCAAACCCACGATGGAGGAGCTTCTCGCGGAAATACGCGATCTTTTAAAAGAGAGTACGATAAATACGGCACGCGAAAAGAAAACAGACTGATCGTCAAATGCGACTGCGCCGCTTGTGAAGACAGGCGCGGATGTAAAATAAGCGCGAAGGGACGGGCAAAAGCCCGTCCCTTCGCGCTGTCAAGCGTTTACAGAAGCGCTTTGTTGAAAATTACCGTTAAAATTTTCGAAAAAGTGCGCGCAAACAGTTTTTGAAAAGCAAAGTTTGTGTTATAATTTAATAGCGGTCATAAGGCGCACCGCGGCAAAGCGGAGGTCTTCATGAGCCGAGAGGTACAGAAAATGGAGAAGTCTTTTTTTTCGCTCTCAATATCCGCGTCCGTCCGAGGAAGTTCGGGCAGGCCTTTTCATCTTACAAAACATAAGGGGATATTGCACCCCTGAGGGGCAGGTTTTCGTATCGGGCGGTTTCCGTCCGCGGAGAGCCTGTTTTTTTATTCAGAGCACGAAGGCGGGTATCCCCGTCTTGAAAAGCAGGTAAAACAGGTAGATGTTGAGCACGATGATGACGGGTATGAAGAGCATGAGCAGGAGACTGTCCGTTCTGAACTTCATAATGAACATGGCGGCATAGACGCCGGCGGCGCCGCCGAGCAGGGCGGCAAGAAAGAGTTTTCCGTCGCCTCGTTTTTCCGGTTCGCCGCGTTCGGTACGCCGCATTTTCTGCGATCTTACGAGCAGGACGGCGTAGAAATTGACGGCGAGGATATAGACGGCGGCGATAATATAAAGCAAAAGCATGGTTATCCCTCTCGGACAAGTATGCGCAAGATAGGACGTAAATATTACGGAGGTGCAAAAATGGCGAAAGTAGCGATATTGATGGGCAGCAAATCGGATTTTGCGGTGGTGAAACCCGCCGTGGAAGTGCTTAAAAAATTCGGTGCGGAGACGGAAGTGCGGGTGATTTCGGCACATCGCACGCCCGACGAAGCGCACGCGTTCGCGGCGAACGCGGAGAAAAACGGCACGGAAGTGATCATCTGCGCGGCGGGCAAGGCGGCGCATCTGGGCGGCGTGATCGCCGCTTATACGACGCTTCCCGTCATCGGGCTTCCCGTGAAGACGGACATGATGGGCGGGCTGGACAGCCTTCTCTCCATCGTGCAGATGCCCTCGGGCATTCCTGTGGCAACGGTCGGGGTGAACGGCGGCGAGAACGCGGGGCTGCTGGCTTTGCAGATCTTGGGCATCCGCTATCCCGAGATCGCGGCGAAGCTGAAAGATTACAAGAAAAAGATGGCGGAAAAGATCAATGCCGACGATGCGGCGTTGCAGGACGAACTTAAAAATTTATAATCACATATTGAAAAATTGCGGAGGTAAAAAGCAATGAAAAAAGGCAACCAGCTCTATGAAGGAAAAGCGAAAAAGGTATTTGCGACGGACGATCCCGATATCGTGATCGTGGATTACAAAGACGACGCGACGGCGTTCAACGGGCTCAAAAAGGGCACGATCGCGGGCAAAGGCGTGATCAACAATAAGATGAGCAATATGATGTTCAAGATCATGGAACAGCACGGCATTCCGACGCATCTGGTCGAGGAGCTTTCCGACCGCGAGACGGCGGTGAAAAAGGTTTCCATCGTACCGCTGGAAGTCATCATCCGCAACACGGCGGCGGGCAGCTTTTCCAAACGTTACGGCGTTCCCGAGGGGAAAAAACTTCCCGTCACGGTGCTTGAATTCAGCTATAAGAACGACGACCTCGGCGATCCTCTGATCAACGATTATCATGCGCTGGCGATGGAACTTGCGACGCCCGAAGAGATCGAGACCATCAAAAAGATGGCGTTCAAGGTCAACGAAGTGATGAAAGAGTTCTTCAAGACGCTGAACATCGACCTCATCGACTTCAAACTCGAATTCGGAAGATTTAAAGGGCAGATCATCCTCGCGGACGAGATCTCTCCCGATACTTGCCGTTTCTGGGATATGACGACGGGCGAGAAACTCGACAAAGACAGGTTCAGAAGGGATATGGGCGGCGTCGAGGACGCATACAAGGAAGTGTTTGCACGCCTCACGGGCAAGTGAGCGGGGGCGCGCGTATGTATCTGAGAGACGGCAAAGCCCCGTTCGACGGGATGCATGAGGAATGCGGCGTGTTCGGCGTATACAGCAACGAAACGCGCGACGTGGCGCATACCGTGTATTACGGGCTTTACGCTCTGCAACACAGAGGGCAGGAGAGCTGCGGCATTGCCGTGGCGTATGCCGACAAGATCGAGTATTATAAAGGCATGGGGCTTGTGCCCGAGGTGTTTTCGGGCGGAAGGCTTGACGCGCTTCCCGAGGGCGACATTGCGATCGGGCACGTCCGTTATTCGACGACGGGCGCGAGCCTTCTGCTCAACGCGCAGCCCGTCGTATTCACGGGCAAGTGCGGAAAGACGGCGCTCGCGCACAACGGCAACCTCACGAACACAAAGCAGCTGCGCGAGGAGCTGATCGCTTCGGGCGCGGTCTTTCAGACGAGCATAGACTCGGAAGTGTTCGCGCTCCTCATCAACAAATACAGCGACGGCGACATCCTCAAAGGCGTGAAGGAAGCCTGTGCGCGCGTCGAGGGGTCATACGCCCTCGTCGCGATGACATCGGACAAACTGATCGCTGTGCGCGATCCTTACGGGGTACGGCCGCTCGTTCTCGGAAAGTGCATAGACGACTATGTCGTCGCAAGCGAGACCTGCGCGCTCGACGCGGTCGGCGCGACGTATATCCGCGACGTGGAGCCGGGCGAGATCGTCGTGATCGACGCGGAAGGGGTGCGCTCGGGATATCTGGGCACGACGGGCAAAGCACCCGCCGCCTGCATTTTCGAATACGTCTATTTTGCCCGTCCCGACAGCGTCATCGACGGTGTTTCGGTGTACGCGGCGCGGCGGGAGATGGGCAGGCTCCTTGCAAAGAGCCGCAGGATCGAGGCGGACATCGTCAGCGGCGTTCCCGATTCGGGGCTGGTCGCGGCGAAAGGGTATTCGGAAGTTTCGGGCATTCCGTTTGCCGACGCGCTCGCAAAGAACCGCTATGTCGGCAGGACGTTTATCCAGCCCGATCAGCATATGCGGGAAAACAGCGTGAGCGTCAAACTGAATGCACTGCGCGCGAACATAGAGGGCAAGCGCGTCATCATCATCGACGATTCTATCGTCCGCGGCACGACGAGCAAAAAGATCGTCAGGATGTTGCGCGAAGGCGGGGCGAAAGAGGTGCATATGATGTCCTGTTCGCCCGTCGTGAAGCACCCGTGCCATCTCGGGATCGACATCGAAACATATTCGCAGCTGATCGGCGCGAACAAGACGGTGGAGGAGATCCGCGAATATATCGGCGCGGACACGCTTACCTATTTGTCGGTAGAAGAACTGAAAGCCGCCTGCAAAGGCGCAAAATTCGGGTTTTGCACGGGGTGTTTCGACGGGCAATATCCTTATCCGCTCAAACAGCATAAGGCGGACAAATTCAAATTCGAATAAACAAGCAGAGAGGGTATAAAACTATGGCAATTTCCTACAAAGACAGCGGCGTTGACGTCGAAAGAGGGTACAAAGCGGTCGAGCTGATGAAAAAGCACGTGCAGAGCACTTTCGACGCAAACGTGCTCGGCGATATCGGTTCGTTCGGCGGCTTTTATTCTATTGCGGGCAAGAACATGAAAGAGCCCGTTCTCGTTGCGGGGACGGACGGCGTCGGCACCAAACTCAAATATGCGTTTCTCGCGAACAAACACGACACCATCGGTATCGACGCGGTCGCGATGTGCGTGAACGACATCGTCTGCCAGGGCGCGCAGCCGCTCTTTTTCCTCGATTATTTTGCGACGGGCAAACTTTCTCCCGAAACGGTCGCCACCGTCGTGTCGGGGGTGGCGGAAGGCTGCCGTCAATCGGGGTGCGCATTGATCGGAGGCGAGACGGCGGAAATGCCCGGTTTTTATCCCGACGGCGAATACGACCTCGCGGGGTTTGCCGTGGGCATCGTCGATAAAAAAGACGTCATCAACGGCAAAAACATCACCGAGGGGGACGTGCTGGTCGGCATTGCGTCGAGCGGTATCCATTCCAACGGATATTCGCTCGTGAGAAAACTGTTCGGCGATACGAACAATTCTCACGATCTTGACCGCTATGACGACAGGCTGAAAGACAAAGTCCTTAACGTGCTTCTCACGCCGACAAAGATCTATGTCAGGAGCGTTCTCAATCTCATCTCCAAAGTGAAGGTAAAGGGGATCGCGCACATCACGGGCGGCGGTTTCATCGAGAATATCCCGAGAATTTTCCCCGAAGGGATCGGCTGCGAGATCGACCTCGCCTCTTATCCGCTTCCCGAAATCTTCAGGATCATGAAAGAGAAGTCGGAAGCGAGCGACGCGCAGCTCTACAACACCTTCAACATGGGCATCGGCATGGTGTTCTGCGTGGATAAGAAAGACGTCGAAAAGACGGTCGCGGAACTGACCTCGACGGGCGAAACGGCATACGTCATCGGCAGGACGGTCAAGGGCAAAGGGGTCGCGTTAAAGTGAAAAAGATAGCGGTTTTTGCGAGCGGATCGGGGAGCGATTTCCAGTCGGTCATCGACGCGAACGAGCGCGAGCATTTCTGCGAGATCTCCCTTCTCGTCGCGGCGAAAGAGGGGATCTACGCGATCGAGCGCGCCAAAAAGCACGGGATCGAGTACATAGTCCGCAATAAAAAGGACTATCCGTCGCTGGACGAGATGTACGAGAACATCGCCGCGGAACTCAAAGCGCGCGGGGTGGACTACGTCGTTCTGGCGGGGTATCTTTCCATGATCGGCGAGAATTTCATCCGCGCCTATCCCGACAAGATCATCAACATTCATCCCTCGCTGATCCCGAGTTTTTGCGGGAAGGGCAATTACGGGCTGAACGTACACCGCGCCGCGCTGGAATACGGCGTGAAGATCTCGGGGCTGACGGTGCATTTCGTGGACGAACACTACGACAGCGGCGCGATCATTCTGCAAAGGGCGGTCGAGGTGAAAGACGACGACACGCCCGAGTCCTTACAGGCGCGTATCCTCGAAGAGGAGCATAAAGCGCTGCCCGAAGCGGTCAGACTTCTGACTACGGGCAAGATCAGGAAAGAGGGCAGAAAAGTCACCATTTTAAATTAAATCAAGGGAAAACACAGGAGGGAATCGTACAATGAACAGCGGGATCTACGATTTGAACAACATCGGCGCGCTCATCAAAGACAACAGCTATGTCGGGCGCGGCATCGTCATCGGCATGAGCAAAGACGGGAAAAAGGCGGCTTTTGCCTATTTTATCATGGGCAGGAGCGAAAACAGCCGCAACCGCATCTTTACGGAAAAGGGAGAGGAGATCACCATCTATCCTTTCGACACGAGCAAGGTCAAGGATCCTTCGCTCATCATCTATTCGCCCGTGCGCCGCGCGAAAGATTCCGTCATCGTCACCAACGGCGACCAGACGGACACTGTGTACGATTTTCTCATGAAGGGCAAGACCTTCGAAGAGGCTCTGGAAACGCGCTGTTTCGAACCGGACGCGCCCAATTTTACACCGCGCATCAGCGGCGTGCTCGATTTCAAAGAGGGCGGCTTTACCTATAAAATGAGCATCCTCAAAAGCGCGGACGAGAAGGGGAGCGCCTGCAACCGCTACACCTTCTCCTATGCGCCGCTCGCGGGCGTGGGGCATTTCATCCACACCTATAACTGCGACGGCGATCCCATTCCCACCTTTACGGGCGAACCCGAGCGCGTGGCGATCCCCGACGACATCAGGGCGTTTTCCGAGGAACTCTGGGACAATCTCAACGAAGCAAACAAGATCTCTCTCTATGTCCGTTACACCGATCTTGCGACGGGTAAATACGAGAGCGTTCTCATCAATAAGAACAAGTGAAAGGGGACATAACATGAAAGAATTTGAATTGAAATACGGCTGCAATCCCAACCAGAAACCCGCGAAGATCTTTATGTCGGACGGGAGCGATCTTCCCATCGAGATATTGAACGGCAGACCGGGATACATCAACTTTCTGGACGCGTTCAACAGCTGGCAGCTCGTCAAAGAGATCAAAGAGAACGTCGGTATGTGTGCGGCGACCTCTTTCAAACACGTCAGCCCGACGTCTGCGGCGGTGGGCAAGAAGCTTTCCGACCGCCTGAAAAAATCCTGTTTTGTGGACGACATCGAGGGTCTGGACGATTCGCCGCTCGCCTGCGCGTATGCGCGTGCCAGGGGAACGGACAGGATGTCCTCTTTCGGCGACTGGATCGCTCTCTCCGACGAGTGCGACGAAGTGACTGCGAAGATCATTTCCCGCGAAGTGTCCGACGGCATCATCGCGCCCGGCTATTCTCCGAAGGCGCTGGAAATTCTCAAAGCGAAGAGGAAGGGCGGCTATAATATCGTCAAGATCGACAAGGATTATAAGCCCGATCCCGTCGAGCATAAACAGGTGTTCGGCGTGACGTTCGAGCAGGGCAGGAACGAGTTCAAGATCGACGCCGACCTTCTCAAAAACATCGTCACGAAAAACAAGGAACTTCCCGAATCGGCTGTCGTCGATCTCATCATTTCGCTGATCACCCTCAAATATACGCAGTCCAACTCCGTCTGCTTTGCGGCGGACGGGCAGGCGATCGGCGTGGGCGCGGGACAGCAGTCGCGCATCCATTGCACCCGCCTTGCGGGCACGAAAGCGGACCTTTGGCACCTCCGCCAGAGTGACAAAGTGCTCGGACTTCAATTTGCGGAAGGCGTCGGACGTCCCGACAAGAACAATATCATCGACATCTATCTCTCCGACGAGTGCGAAGACGTTTTGGGCGACGACGTGTGGAAGAAATATTTTGCCGTCCGTCCCGAACCGTTCACGAAAGAGGAACAGAAAGCATATCTTTCCAAAGTCACGGGCGTATCTTTGGGCAGCGATGCGTTCTTCCCCTTTTCCGACAACATCGAGCGGGCAAAAAAGAGCGGCGTTTCGTATGTCGCGCAGCCGGGCGGTTCCGTCCGCGACGATCTGGTCATCGAAGCGTGCGACAAATACAACATGGTCATGGCATTCACGGGAATGCGCCTTTTCCATCACTAAGGTAGGGATTTCGGTGCCGCGCGGCGGATTTTTCCGCCGCGCGGCGCAGACATAAATGCGTTTTTCAGAAACGCTCTGACGGCGTAAAGACAACGCGCATTTTTCGGAGCGCTTTGACAGGCGCGCGGTAACGCGCAGGAGCATAAAATATTTTCGACAGAGGAAGACAGGGAATGAATATTTTGGTCATCGGCAACGGCGGGAGGGAACACGCCATCGTGGCGGCTCTCGCCAAAAGCCCGAAAGCGGAAAAGATCTATTGCATGAAAGGCAACGCCGGTATCGCCGAGCTTGCGGAATTGGTGGACGTGGATTATTGCGACATCAAAGCGGTCGGCAACTGGGTGGACGCGCACAAAGACGTGGAATACACGGTCATTGCGCCCGACGATCCGCTCGCGCTGGGACTTGCGGACGAGCTGGAAAGCCGCGGACACCGCGTGTTCGGACCGAACAAGAAGGCGGCAGAGATCGAATCGAGCAAGGCTTTTGCGAAAGAGCTGATGAAAAAATACGGCATTCCCACCGCAAAATACGAAACGTTCGACGACTACGAAAAGGCGCTCGCCTATGTGGAAAAGGGCAAATTCCCCGTCGTTCTCAAAGCGGACGGGCTTGCACTCGGCAAGGGCGTGCTCATCTGCGAGGACCTCGCTTCCGCGAAGGACGGACTCAAACAGATCATGCTCGACAAGGCGTTCGGCGCGGCGGGCAATAAGGTGGTCGTCGAGGAGTTTCTGACGGGCAAAGAGTTTACCCCGGGCGAAGAGGTGTCCGTGCTCGCATTCACGGACGGCAAGACCATCGTCCCGATGATCGCGAGCTGTGACCATAAGCGGGCGCTGGACGGCGACAAAGGTCTGAACACGGGCGGCATGGGCACGTTTACGCCCTGCCCGTTTTACGATAAAGAAACGGCGGACGAGGTGATGAACAAGATCATGCTTCCCACCGTCGCGGCGATGAATGCGGAGGGTCGTCCGTTCAAGGGCGTTCTGTATTTCGGGCTGATGCGCACGCCCGACGGCATGAAAGTGGTGGAATACAATTCCCGTTTCGGCGATCCCGAAACGCAGGTCGTCCTTCCCATGCTCAAAACCGATCTTCTGGAAATTTTTGAGGCGGTCACCGATGAGCGCCTTGCGGACGTGAAGATCGAATGGGAGGAGGGCGCGTGCGTCTGCGTCGTGCTTGCGAGCGGCGGCTATCCCGTGAAATACGAAAAGGGCAAGGAGATCACGATCGGCGATCTCGACGAAGGCGTGTTTTTGTACCATGCGGGCACCAAGCGCGAAAACGGCGTGCTTAAAACGAGCGGCGGCAGGGTACTCGGCGTCTGCGCGAAAGGGAAAACGGTGGAAGAGGCGCGTAAAAAAGCGTATGCAAACGTGCAGAAGATCCGTTTTGACGGCATGCATTACAGGACGGACATCGGCGTCAAATACAATAAATGACCAAAGACGCGTGTCGGCGTCGGATACGGCAAATAACCGAAGACGGACATCGGCGTTAAAAACGATCGAAGATGAGCGTTTCCGCGGACGTCGTCCGCGGCGGATGTGCGCGGGCAAACGATAGTCCGCCCAACAGAATATAGAGAGGAAGAGTCGATATGATTTACAGGATTTTTGTTGAAAAGAAGGACAACCTGCAAGCAAAAAAGATAAAGGACGATCTTGCAACGCAGCTTTCCATCCATGCGCAGGACGTGCGCGAACTCATCCGTTACGACGCGGAAGGGCTTACCGAAGAGGAACTGCAAGCCGCGGTCGTCAACGTGTTTTCCGAACCGCCCGTAGACAACGTGTATTTCGAAGAGATTTCCTTCGACAAAGAATATAAGGTCTTTGCGATCGCTTTTCTCGACGGGCAGTATGACCAGCGCGCGGACAGTGCGGCGCAGTGCGTGCAGCTTCTCACGCGCAAGGCGCGCCCGCTCATCAAATGCGCGCGCGTGATCGCGGTGAAGGGCGTGACGGACGAGCAGCTCGACCGCATCAAAAAGCACCTCATCAACCCCGTGGAGAGTGCGGAGGTTTCCCTCGAAAAACCCAAAACGCTCGCGCGTGCGAAAATGCAGACGCAGGACGTCAAAGAGGTCGAGGGATTCATTTCCATGAGCGACGCCGAGATCGCGGCATATCATAAGAAGATCGGTTTTGCGATGAGCGTGGAAGATCTCGCGTTCGTCCGCGATTATTTCAAAAAAGAGGGGCGCAACCCCACGGAGACGGAAGTCAAGGTCATCGACACGTACTGGTCCGACCATTGCCGTCACACGACGTTTGCTACGGAGATCAGGGACGTTGAGATCGACTCGGCAAACCCGCACATCGCGAAGGCGTACAAACTGTATCAGGATCTCTTTGCCGAATTCAACGCGAAGAGAGAGGACAAATATCCCTGCCTTATGGACATTGCGACCATCGCGGTGAAAAAGCTGAAAAAAGAGGGCAGGCTGGACGATCTGGACGTTTCCGACGAGATCAACGCCTGTTCCATCTGCATCGATGCGGAGATCGACGGCAAAACGGAAAAATATCTCGTCATGTTTAAGAACGAGACGCACAACCATCCGACGGAGATCGAGCCGTTC
>CALVSU010000007.1 GCA_944359385.1 uncultured Clostridia bacterium
ACGCACGATTTGATCGCCAGCAAAAGCCCGCCGCCGATCGCTTCCCCTTTATAGACGTGCGCCAGCCAATAGAGCGGAAGCGCCGCAAGATAGATGAGGACAAAATTCCCTCGCTTAAAATTTTTGAGGTATTTGAGTTTCCCCTTTCTGTTTGCACGGCAAAAAGACGCCACGATGTATGCCACGACCAGGATCATATAAATGAGGCAAACCGCCACGACCGCGTTCGTAAAGATCATATGCTCACCCATGCAAGGATTTTTTATTATTATATCACATATTTCCCCGCCTTTCAAGCTGTTGCATTAAAATATAACGAAAGGCTCCACGAAAAAAGACTGTAACTTATGCAAAACGCCGCCGCACGAAAAAAGGATGCGCACTTTTTCCGTGCGGCATCCTTTTTTGTCTTTATGCGAGATAATTGTTGAGAGCGGCAACGAGCGCATTGATGGAAGACTGAATGATGTCTTCATCCACCCCTGCACCCCAATAAAATTTTCCGTCTTTTTCCAGCCCGACAAAGGAGAGCGCCTTGGAATCGGATTTTTCGCTGAGCGCACGCTGTTCATAGGTCGTCAACGTAAATTCGATGCCGAAATATTTTTTCAGCGCATTGGTCACCGCATCGAGCCGACCGTTGCCGTCGGCTACGCTGGTCTCGCGCACTCCGTTGCGCTCGATCGTGACCGTCGCCGTGATCCCCTCGGGAATCTGTTTGAAATGGCATTCGGGAATATCGAAAGCGCGGCGGTTCTCCACGAACTCGTCGAGAAAGACGCGGTACACTTCCGCGGGCTTGAGCTCCTTATGCGTCCTGTCGGACACACCCTTTGCCGCGTACCCCATCGCCTCTTTGAACTTTGCGGGGAGATTCAGCCCGTAATTTTCCTGCAGGATATAGCCCACGCCGCCCTTGCCCGACTGGCTGTTGATGCGGATGACGTCCGTCTGGTATTCCCTGCCCACGTCCTGCGGGTCGATGGGAAGATACGGCACGTTCCAGTGCGGCATCTTGTGCTCTTTGCGCCACTGCATGCCCTTTGCGATCGCGTCTTGGTGCGAACCCGAAAACGCCGCGAACACCAGTGCGCCCGCATACGGCTGACGGGGAGAGATCTCCATCTTCGTGTATTCGGTATACTTCGCGCAGATCTCCGGCATGAAAGAAAAATCCAGTTCGGGATCCACGCCCTGCGAAAACATATTCATGCCGATGGTGACGATATCCGCATTTCCCGTCCTTTCACCGTTGCCGAACAAGGTGCCTTCCACCCTGTCCGCGCCCGCAAGCAGGCCCATTTCCGTCGTCGCGACGCCGCATCCGCGGTCGTTGTGCGGATGCAGGCTCAAAAGCACGTTTTCCCTGTATCTCAGGTTTTTGGAAATATATTCGCATTGCTGCGCGAACACGTGCGGCATCGCGTTCTCAACCGTCGCGGGAATGTTGATGACCGCCTTCCTGTCCGCAGTCGGCTGCCATACGTCCAGCACCGCGTTGCAAACTTCCAGCGCGTACTCGGGCTCGGTTCCCGTAAAGCTCTCGGGGCTGTATTCAAAGCGGTACTTCGCGCCCGCCTCGTCGGTGAGCTGTTTGAGAAGTTTCGCCCCCTCTACTGCGATCTTCAGAATCTGCGCCTTATCCTTTTTGAAGACCTGTTCGCGCTGGGCGACCGATGTGGAATTGTAGACATGCACGATGACATTCTTTGCACCCTTGATCGCCTCGAACGTCTTTCTGATGATATGCTCGCGCGCCTGGGTAAGCACCTGGATCGTGACGTCGTCGGGAATCAGCTTCTCATCGATCAGCGTGCGCAAAAAGGTGTATTCGGTATCGCTCGCGGCGGGAAAGCCGACCTCGATCTCCTTGAAACCGACCCGCAGGAGCAATTTGAAAAATTCCACTTTCTGTTCAAGGCTCATCGGCTCGATGAGCGCCTGGTTCCCGTCGCGAAGGTCTACGCTGCACCAGACGGGCGCCTTCGTTACGCTGTCTTTTTCCGCCCAGTCCATGCAGCGCACGGGGGGCAAAAAATACTGTTTCGTGTACTTTTCAAAATTTTTCATGATATCCTCCTTGCCTATGCCCGCGCGGCAACGCGCGGCATCCGAATAGAATAAAAGACCCGATCTCATCTTCAAGAAGACGAAATCGGGTCCGCGGTACCACTTCTTTTCGCGCATTGCTGCGCGCTCTCCAAAATACTTGCCGCCAGGCGGCGCATATTCCTCTCTTTTAACGGCGAGCACCCGTTCCGTCTCTACTCGTACACCTTTCGGACGGACCGCTCCGCGGCGAGTTCTCCCGATCCCTTCGACCGTCTCGCACCGACCGACGGCTCTCTGTTTCCCTGAAATTCGGGGTACTGTTCCGCTTCACAGCGTTTATTTATTTGATATTACCTGTATTTTATCATAACTTTGCAGTTTTGTAAAGCGTTTTTCAAAAAATTCCGCCGCGCAAATCCGCAAAGGATCAGAAACCGCCTTCCAGCGATGAGGCAAACCCGTTGAAGGAAACGCCCGACAGATCGCATGTGAACGTCTTTTGGACGCTCAATTCATAGCGGTTGAAATCCCCGCAAGAGATTTCATATACATACGGCGAACCGGCAGCTCCGTTTGTAAGATACGCCGCAGCCGTAAACCCGCCTGCACCTGCAGTTACGGAAAAAGAATGATTCTTGCTGTTGTACAGAATCTTTCCTTCAACACGAATTTCCGAAGTAAACCCGATCGCCGCCGCGATCTTTTGCCCGACCGTTCCGCTGACTTCGCCGCCCGTGTACATTCCCGTTACGGTGTAATCGTATTTAATGCTGTACAGCCAACCGTCGAAGCCGCTCGTATTCTTTTTGGACGCGGTCGTGCTGCTCGCCGTAAAATCGGAGACCCACAGCGCCCACAGCGTTTTTCCGTCCAGCCCCGCAAGACTGTCGACGTAAGCGTAGCCGCCCGCTTCTTCCAGCCACCAGCCGAACTGCGTGTAACCCGAGACCTGCGCCGCGTCGGCAAACACAAAATCTCCGTAAACGGTGCCCTCGCGCACGATTTCTTTGTACCAACCGTTTTCGCCCGCCGTAAAACCTTCCGCTGCAAGATCGCTCGCAAGCGTCACGCTGACAGCATATACGCCCTCGATCGTCATATCGGAGACAACTGCCTGCGCATCGGAGTTCCAGCCTGCAAACACGTAACCGTTCACGGCATATTCGTCGGGCAACACGAGCGCTTCGCCGTAGCCGTACTTCTGCACAGCGACCGTTTCGCCGAACACCGTGTATGTCACTTCATATTCGATCTCAGCCCATTCCGCTTCGAGCGTAAGGTCGGAAAGGATCCCCTCGACTGCGGAGAATGCGGCACCCGTATCGTCCGTGATGCGTGCGATCTCATACGTCTTCGCAGATTCCGCCCCGACGGGAAGTTCCAGCCTCGTTCCATATGTATAAGGGAAGACATAGACGAACGAACCGCCGTCCGTATGATCATAGGAATACCCGTCTATTTCATATGCGCTGTAAAGGCTTACCGTGTAGACGTTGGGCGTTTTCTGCGCGCGGTATTCCGTGTCGCCGTACACCTGACCGAGCGCGCCCCACGAATAGGTGTAGCCGCCTTGATTGAATGCGGAAAGATCGGGCAAAACGAGCTGCGTCAGCACGGCGCCCGTCGCGGTGTCGTAGGCGACCGACTGCGAAGAGAGCGTCCGGCCTTCCGCCGTGTACGTCAACGCGGCGGGCGCCCCTTCGATATAGGAAACCTTCGACCAGTCGGTCGTTTCCAGCGCCGCACCGTACAGCGGGCGCAGACGCTGCCCGACATCCGACGTGACGTCCTGCGCGCGGCCGCTCTCCATGCTCTCGCCGGGATTCACATAGCCGATATCCGCACTCAGACTGACAAACCCGTAAACGGAAGAGCTGAACCCGAGCGAGCTGAGCACGCCGTCCGCCCCTGCGTTGAGCGTGACCGTCGATTCGGCGAGCGCACCGTCCGTCAACGAGGAAAGATTGAGCCCGACCGACCATTTTTGTCCGTTGGATCCGTCATAAGCAAAGGAAGTGAGGATCTCGCCCGCATCGGCGCCGCCCGTGGACGCGGAAGGCTCCGAAGGGATCTGGTTGGCGATCGTGCTTCCGAAATTGAACATGAAGCTCAGGTGCGAAAGGATATCGCCGAGGAAATTGTCGAGAGTGGAAACCCGATAAAGCACGATCGGCTTTGCGAGCGTTTCGGAAAAAAGCGCCCCCTGCTTCGTCGTCTGCGTGCGCTCCATGTATACCATGCCGTCCTCGATCGTGATGTCGAGAGCAGTATTGCCGTTGATGAGCACGACCACAAGCGCAGAGCCGGGAATATCCAAATGGATATTTACCTTCACGCCGCCGTCCTCTTTGACCGTGACGGAGATCGCCGCCTGGACATCGATCGTATACCCGAGCACAGACGCGGTCACTTTGCCCGAAAGGTAATAATAATCGTTGATCTTCGCCGTCGTCGCGACCGAACCGTCGGGCGCCTCTACCGTCTGTTCTGTCGTGATGGACGCCATGATCGTCTTAGCGAGCTTCGAAAGCGAAGAAAGATCCATGTAATTGCCCGCAGGAGCAGTCACGGAACCTTCCGCATTTGCACGCAGTGCCGCGTAAAGCCCTTCGCCCGAGAGCACGAGCTCCGCTTTTTCCGCGTCAAAAGACACCTCGATATCCGAAAGCGCTTTCGTTTCGGCAGCCGCTTCCGTGCCGTCGGGAGCATATTCATCCGCGATGCCCAGGAAAATATCCAGCCATGCGTCGAACGCGCTCTTGTCGCCGTAAAGCGGCAGTCCGAAGATATCCGAATTGACCGTATTGTAATATTCGCTCATCTGCTCGTATCCGTTGAGGATGGAGCTGACAAAGTTATAATAATATGCAGTATCCCCCACGCCGACCAGCGAACCGATGACGGGCCAGACAGACCCTGCCGTCACAAACAGATCGGAAACGGGAATGGAGATATTCAGCGCACCCGCCGCGCCGAAGCCGACCGTCGAGTAACTCGCCCACAGCATATCGTTCAGAAGGGTCGCCGCAAGATAGTGATGTGACGCCCCGTCCGCGATCGCCGCTTTGATATCGAAATTGACGGTAACGGAGACATTGTTTTCCGCGTCGACTTCCGCATCCAGCCGCAAAGTGCCTTCCGCCTGCAAAGAGAGTGTACCGCTCGTCAGGGAAACTTCCGTTTCCAGGTATTCCGCGTCTGAAAACGCCGAATACGCCGCGAGCACAAACTCAAAGAGATTGTCGCATTCCGCCCAGCCGAGGAAACTCATATCCCCCGCGCACTCTTCCGTAACGGGCGCAACAAATGCGTTCAACCCGCTCACCGTAAGACCGAAAGCGGTGATCTCCGATACGGAAGCGGATATCTTACCGCCTCCCGGCAATGCAAGCACAACGGAAATATTTTCGTTACCCGCCCCCAGAAGAGAAGACAGATCGCCGATGACGCCGATCGCGCTTTCCGATTCGGAAACAAGTTTCAGCCCGTCGAGCAGTGCGTTAAGATCCAGTCCGTCTTCGCCAAACAGCGACATCGCCGCCTGCATCCCTTCGTCGGCAACTCCGCCGCCGAGAAGCGCGGAGATCTCTTTCTGCACGCGCGCCGTTTCTTCGGGAGTGAACGCCATTTTATAACCGTTGAACCCGAGCACAAACGAGCCGTCTGCATAGTACAGATTCAGCTGCTGCGTTTTGCCGCCGTTCAGAATGAGATCGATGTTGAGAAGCAATGAAGCAAGACCGCCCGCATCGGCAATGCGGACTTCGCCCGCCACCGCCGCCTGCAATGTGTATTCGCCGATCTTCGCCGCAAACGAAAGTTCAAACGCGGCACCGTTGCTGTCCATGATCGCCTTGACGGGTTCGATGAACTGCGTGAGGCGGCTGAGCGAAACATAGCTGTCTTTGTCCGCGGGCTCCGCGATCGCCGCGTCCGTTCCGCCAAGCGTCACTTCCGCTCCCGCAACGGATATCAAAAATTCGTTCTCTTTCAGATCATATGCCGCGCAGAGGTCCCCGAGCGACGTCTCTTCGCCCGTCAGCCCCGCGATCAGCGCGTCCAGATCTACGCCCAGAGCAAACCCTTCGCCCGTCAGCGTCAGCTCTTTTATGATCGCGCCGTAATCCAGCCCGATCACCGACGATACGATCGAGGAGATCGCCTCTCCCGTCACCCCCGAAAGATCGGGAAGTTCGGGAAGCTGCGCGCCCGCCGCCGCAAGCGCCGCTTCCAGCACCTCCGAGAGCTCCGTCAGCGTCGCGCTCACTTTCACGTCGTATACCGAAACATAGACGGTATCCCCCGCATACGTGAAGCCGACGGGGATCTGCATATCGCCGTAACGCACGCAGATATCGCCGCCCAGCGCGACGCCCGCGGTAAGATCCGCGTTCACCGCCCCGCTCACCGCAAGCCCGATTTCCGCATTGTCATAGGAGACGCCGAGCGCAAATTTCTTTCCCGAAACCAGATCCGCGATATTTTCGATGAAGGGATAGAGGTCGGTCGCGTTTTCGTCTACGGCGATCTCCGTTTTGTCATCGGAGAGTTTTGCCGTAACGCCGATGTCAAGCCCCGAAATTTCCAGCTCAGCGGCGATATAGCCGAAGGAAACTTCCCTGCCGCTCTCCGTCTGCTTTTCCGTAAAGCCGAAACGAACGGGAACGGTGAGTCCGCCCAGATCGAGAGAACAAAGGAGACTGACCGACTCCCCGTCTTTGACGATCTCGGCGTTCATGACCGACTGCATCAGCGCGTCCGTATCCAGATCGGCGGAAAGCCCGCCCATAAGGGACATAAGGGACATCGCATCATCGATGCCGATATATCCTGAAAAATCTCTGTAATTTATGTAAACCTTTTCCTCCGCATAGGCAAAGGAAAGATCGCCTGCGGCTACTTTGAGCGAATTGAGAGAAAGCCCCCGCATATCCAGCGCAATGCGCGCGGGGATATGCCGCCCGCAGACAGACAGATCCGCGTCGAGATAGACGACGTCGTTGAGAAACGCCGCAAACCCGTAAGTCAGATAGTCTTCGGCGGTGTACTCTTTTTCGGCCTCTTCCACGGTCGCCGCATCCGCATACTGTTTGAAATACGTCTCATATGCGGAGACGTCGACGGAAGCTTCGTCATACGAAAAAGTAATGACGGATTGCCCCCTGCAAGAGGCATCCACGCCTTTCTTGGAAGAATACGACTCATCGATCCCGAGCGAATAGATCGTCCAGTCAGCTCCGAACGTAAACGTAAGCGTCACGGACGAAAATTTGGGATATTCGTCCAATCCGCCCATCGTCTTCATCTGATGCACATAGTAAGCGACCGATGTGCTCGGATCGAGTTCGACCTCCAGCGTATAGAGCCCCTCTTCCGTTCTGCCGAGATCGGAAACGGAAAGGATGGTCTCCTCGTTGATGACATAGTCGGCAAATTCGCTCGCCCAAAGACCGTATCTTTCTTCATACTGCGCCTCGTCGAGAATTTCGAGCGGCGCCTCATCCGACCATTCCACGTCGCTGCCCGTCCAGGTATTTTTGTCGGACGAAGCCGAACCGCGCACGGCTACTTTTCCGTCGCCGTAAAAGCGCTGGATCGCCTTGGACGGCGCAAACTGGTTGTTGCTGATGCTCACCGAAGAAGTGAGCAAAATGCCGTCTTTATAATCTTTGCTGCCGTAGATCGTCTGCCCTGCTTCGATAAACAAAACTTTCGCGACCACGTTGCCCACCGTTTCCGTATGATACATATCACGCATGGCGAGCCTGCCGATAATAAATGCGATGTTATCGACCCCGCCGTGATCGTCAGGCGTTTCTCCGTTTTCGGGAGGCATACGCATGATGTTTTTACTGTCTGAAGGAAGGGTCGCCTTTTTACCGCTCCCCTGATTACCGCAAGAAAAGAGCAGAGCGAGCGTGACGGCAATGATCAGCGCGATCGCCGCCAGGCATACAATCAGTTTTTTTCTGTTCAAAACCTTTGCTTTCATATCCTTTCTCTCCGGCATTTGCGCCGTTCAAAACCAATGTAATAAAATGTCATGCTTTTTTGTGACAGTTGCATTATACTATTTATAAAAGCATTTGTCAACAAATTTATGACAAATATGACAGACCACAGTTTCTGATATGTTTTTGCGAAAAATTAAATAACGGAACATCAACTGTTATTTTTGGGGGCGTTTTACAGCCAAAATGAAAAAAAGGGAAGGCATATTTTCGCCTTCCGCACCTAAAAACAGCTCAAAAGCAAAGCCGTCGCGTTCCGATGATCGGAACGCGACGGCTCATATGAAAAATATTTTCCGAATACAGGCTTATAGATCGATCCGCCCATGCCGCACGATATGCGGCGGCAGTCCTGCAAAGTCACTCCTCCTTTTTCACGGAAGGCCCGCCCGCCTCATCAAGGGCGCCGGCAGGATCTTCCGAAGGCTCGGTGATGGTATAGGGTTGCGGCGCTTTGGTAAGATAGTTGTCCGCCGCCGTTTCCACAGCTTCGTTCAGCTCGGTAAAGGGCATAAACAGCGCATTGAGCTTATCCTGCGCAGGGCGTTTCGTAAACAGAGAAACGACGGGAACGATGATAAAACCTGCGATCATCGTCCAAGTACCTACATAAATGGAAGAGCCGAAGAAATATTTGTATATGAAAGACTGCAAGAACGCATCGGGCAGAGATCCCTTCGCCAGAGAAATAACGAGCGCCGCAAGGCTCATGACGACACCGAAGACAAAACATGCCCAGCAGCTCGCCTTGGTCGTCCTCTTCCAATACAGGCTGTACAGGTACGGCGCGAGGAACGCACCCGCAAGCGCGCCCCAGCTCACCCCCATCATCTGCGCTATGAAAGAAAGCTTGAATGCGTCATATACAATGGCGATGACCGCGCTCACCGCGATGAAGACGGCGACAAAAAAACGGATCAGGAACATCTGCGATTTATGCCCGAGTTCTTTTTTGATGCCGCCTTTGATGAGATCCAGCGTGAGCGTAGAACTTGAACTCATGACCAGCGACGAGAGTGTGCTCATGGACGCAGACACGACCAACACCAAAACGAGCGCAATGAGAATGGCGGGAAGACTTTCGGACAGCATGGAGGGAATGATCGAGTCGAATCCGGCGGAAGCGTCCTCTACAAACAGCCTGCCGAATCCGCCGAGGAAATAGCACCCGCCCGCGACGACCAGCGCAAAAACAGTGCTGATGATCATGCCTTTCCGTATCGAACCCTCGCTCTTGATCGCATAAAACTTCTGCACCATCTGCGGAAGCCCCCACGTTCCCAGGCTGGTCAGGATGACGACCATGATCAGCCCATAAAGATCGGGACCGAAAAAGGAAACGTATGCGCCATTTAAATCTCCGGCAGGGATCTCGGAAAGAGCCGCAAGCACTTCCGAAAGCCCGCCCTGACTCATCAGCACCGCCGCAATGATGATGACGATGCCGAAGAGCATGATGATCCCCTGAATGAAGTCGTTCCAGACTGTCGCCATATACCCGCCGATGAGAACATAAACCGCCGTGACAGCCGCCATGATGAGAATACAGACCCAGTACGGGATATCGAACGCCATGGCAAAAAGGCTTCCCAGCCCTTTATAAAGCGAAGCCGTATACGGTATGAGAAAAATAAAAATGATGACGGAAGCGGCGATTTTCAGTTTGTTGTCGGAAAAACGCTTGCCGAAATAGTCGGGCATGGTCGCCGAATCCAGTTGCTGCGTGACCACACGCGTGCGCCTTCCGAGCACCGCCCATGCGAGAAGAGAACCGATGATCGCATTGCCGATGCCGATCCATGTCGCCGCAACGCCGAAGTTCCAGCCGAACTGCCCCGCATAACCGATAAAAATCACTGCGGAAAAATATGATGTGCCGTAAGCAAACGCCGAGAGCCACGGTCCGACAGACCGCCCCCCCAGAACAAAACCGTGTACAGATTTTGAACTGCGCTGATTTTTTACGCCGATAAAGATCATGACCGCAAAATAAACAGCCAGGATCGCAACATAAAGAATTACGTTCACAGCTTTCTCCCCTCCATATTTGCCCGCAAGGGTCAATATTGGAATATTTATACATTTATAAGAATAATTATACAATTATAAACGCAGTTTGTCAACATAATAAAGACATAAATGTTGATTACGAAAAAAATCTGAACGCTCTTACCGCGCTTCAGAGCCCCTGCTTCTTTAAAAAAATTTTTAATTTGCCTCTTGACATCAATTCCTTATTGTGATATAATATCAATAAGAAATAAATATCGATAACAGCAGAGCAGTCAGAGGCAGGCCATGCGTGCGGAAAAGCGGCGTACACAGCCCGATCATTGCGGGTATTTTGCGCGGACGATTGCCACGTCTGTTATAAATAAAAACGGAGGTTTCAAATTATGAAAAGCATCACAAAAATCGAACTGCAATACGCACACAGATTTTACGGATTCAAGGGTGAAGCACAATACCTGCACGGTCATACCGGCGTCCTTACCATTGAAGTCGAAGACACCGTCAACGAAGGCGTGAACATGGTTTTCCCCTGCAACGAGATCCAGAAGACCGCCTGGAACGTATTGAAAAATTTTGATCATGCGCTCATCCTGCGAGAGGACGACCCGCTTCTTCCCGCCGTGCTCGAAGTCTACGAAAAACAAGGCATCCGCAACGGCGCGCCGCAAAATCAGATGAAGGGTGAAGCCTTCAAGACCGAACTCGCCACAGCATATCCCGAATGCCGTCTGGTCGTGACCAAAGAAACCATGACGGTCGAAGGTATGATCAAGATCGTCTATTCCCTCCTGAAAGACAAGCTCAACATCTCCAAACTCACCTTTACCAGCGGAGTCAACGCCGCGTCGGAAGAATTCGTGACGAAAAACAACATTGATCGCTGTCCCCTTTGCGGCATCGCCCTCAACGAAAAAGGTGTCTGCCCCAAGTGCGGTTATAAAAAACAGTGACGTATCCTCTCCCGCGCCCTCACGGGCGCGTATAACGGAGTAAGAAAAACCTTTTCTTTGCAACGAAACAGGACCCGTGCGGCATTTGCCGCACGGGTCCTGTTTTACTTTTTACCTGAAAACAAACTGCTTTCTGCCTTTTCCCACCGGAATGAAAGAAACGAATTACCCGTGTATCTCGGGAACATCAATGCTTTGCGACCCTTCCGCGCCTTGTACGCAAGCTTGTTTTTGCTCTTCTTCCTGTCTTTTCGCGGCAGGCGCGATGCGCTTTTTGTAGAGATAAAGATAGATGACAAACAAAATCACGGCGGCACCGAACCATGCGGCGGGATTTGCCGAACACACGCCGATAAACCCCCAGAAATTCGCGAACACGAGCGCGGCGACAACACGCATGACCAATTCCGTCAACCCCGAAAGCATGGTGACGGCGGAAAAGCCCATCCCCTGTATGCCATTGCGATAAAGATGTATAAGACCCAGGAAAAAATATGTACCCGAACTCAGATAAAGATAAATCGTTGCGTCTTTCTGTATCGAAGCATAATCGTCGGAAAACAGTTTCAACAGCGGTATTTTGAGAGCAAACACGAGCACAAAAGCGACGACGCTGATGATGACCGTGAGCAGAAGCCCCACTTTCATGCCCCGTTTGATCCTGTCGAAACGGTGCGCCCCGTAATTCTGCGCGCAGTAAGTCGCGATCGCCGCCCCCATGGCAAGGAACGGCTGCTGCGCGATGGAATCGATCTTGGATGCCGCGGTATATGCCGCCACCGTCATGGTCCCCATCTCGTTGAGGACCGCCTGCACGACCATGATGCCGATCGCCGTAATGGAAAACTGCAACGCCATCGGAAGCCCGACTTTCAGATGTTTCCATGAAAAAGAAAAATTCCACTTCAAATGCCGCCTGCCGATACGCAATACGGGATAGCGTTTCAATCCGTAAAAAATGCAGCAGCAACCCGCGATCAGCTGAGAAACGACCGTAGCCACCCCGGCACCGCGCACCCCCATATCGAACACGAGAATGCAGAGAAAATCCATGCCGATATTCAGCACCGACGCCATGATGAGAAAAATGAGAGGTGAACGGCTGTCGCCGATCGCGCGAAGCATGGCGGCGGACATATTATATACGACCGTCGCCGCAATGCCGTAATAAATGGTGACAATGTACGAATGCGCGCCGCCGATAATGTCGTCGCCCGTCTTCATCAGCCGAAGGAGCGGCATGGCGGTCGGCACCGCGATCGCCGTAACGACGACTGCGACCAGAACGCTCAGAAGATAGCAGGTCCCGACCGATCTTTTGAAATTCTCCTCGCTCTTGGCTCCGAAATACTGCGCCATCATCACGCCGAACCCGCTTGTAATGCCCGAAATGAAACCGATCACGAGAAAACTGATCGACCCCGTGCATCCGACCGCCGCAAGCGCGGACAAGGAAATGGTCTGTCCGACGATGATCGTGTCGACCATACTGTAAAGTTGCTGAAATATATTGCTGATCAGAATGGGGATGCAAAAAAACAAGATGTTTTTCCATGGGCTTCCGACGGTAAGATCTTTCGACCCTTTCATGCCGACGGCGTTCGTCTTTTCCGCGTCCATAGCAAATCCGCTCCGCTTTTTTCTTTTTTCCTCGCTGTATTATACGCAGAAAAAACGTGTTTGTCTATCGTTTGCACAGAGATTTTTTCTGAACAGAAAAAATTTTTGCCCGCGGGAGCGCATTTGCTTCCTGCGGGCAAAACCTTTTCGGCTCAGGTGTTTTTCTTAAAATATTTTACAGTGTACGGCGGGAGATAGATATCGTTGAGATTTCTGACTTCCCCCGTCAGAAGATCGGTCCCTTCCGCCTCTTCCACGCGGACTGTCACGTCTTCGCCCGAAATGTTGAACGCGCAATAAATGCGGTCGCCGCCCTTTTCGCGCTTAAAACACATATATTTGTTGTTGAGCACGCACCTGTCATAGCTGCCGTATGCGAGAGAGGGCTCCCTGCGCCTGATCGCGTTTAATTTTTTCAGAAAAGACGTCAGCTCGGGAAATTTATTCATATCGATCTCATCGATCTGCGGACGCAGCGCATCGTCGCCGCCTGCCCCGCTGCCCTTGTTTCCCTCTGCCGCGTATTCACTCCCGTAATACACGCAGGGAATGCCCGGCATGGCGTACAGGATCGCATACATCGCAAAGATCTTGCGCTTATCGCAAAGAGCGGTGTATGCGCGAGGCACGTCGTGATTGTCGACAAAACTGAAAAGGTTTTTCCCCGTGTACAGGCACCAATTCTGTGACCCGAACAGCCTTTCCAGGGAATGCGCGATCTCAAAGAGATTGTCCGAATTGAGCGCCGACGTCAGACCCTTATAACATTCATAATTGGTGATGGAATCCAGTCTGTCAGGGGTGATGTTCTTGGAAAAATTCTGACCGTGGATCACCTCGCCCATCAGGAAAAAGTCGCTCCGTTTCTCCCGCACGACGCGGCGGAGCCATTCGAAAAACCATTCGGGCAGAAGATAACATACATCCAGTCTGAGCCCGTCGATGCCGAATTCGTCTATCCAAAACCGCACGGCGCGCGCAATATAGTCGAGCACGTCGGGATTCTGCAGATTGAGTCTGACAAGTTCCATATGCCCTTCCCAGCCTTCGTACCAAAACCCGTCGTTATACCCCGTATTTCCGCCGAAATTGATATAAAACCAATTTTTTTTGTCCGTGTTCTCGCGCTCGCGCCGCACCTCTTCAAAGGCGAAAAACCGCCGCCCCACGTGATTGAACACCCCGTCGAGCACGACGCGCATTCCCGCATCGTGAAATTTTTTGACGAGCGCCTTGAAATCGGCATTGTCGCCCAGACGCCTGTCCACATTAAAAAAATCCACCGTATCGTATCCGTGCCGCTCGCTCTCAAAGAGCGGATTGAAAAGCACCGCCGAAAACCCTTCGTCCGCGATCGCGGAAATGTTCTCTTCGATCTTGCCGAAGCGGTGGCGTACCGATCCCCCGTCGTTCTCCTTTTCCGCGCCGCAATATCCGAGCGGATAGATCTGATAAAAAGTACTCTCGTCGAACCACATTGTTTTGCCCTTCTTTGTCGTAAGTCTCGCCTGCGGCCGCAAACGCGCCCTTCGCACGGTTTTTGCCGCATATCCAGTATATTATACCATAAAACGGCGTTTTCGTCAATGCTCGGTAAAAATTCCCTATCCGATTTACGGATTCCGAAAAAATGTTTTTAAAAACGGGCGGCGGGTCTTTCTTTTAAGAAAGGCCCGCCGCGGGAAATATCAAAGGATCTTTTCGGACAAAAGCTTGATGCCCTTGTTTTGAAGAATGGTAAGCGCCCTGTCCGTATCGTTGACACGCATCAGTATCTTTGCCGTGTTATGGTTGGTCAGCACAAACGAATAGAGATATTCGATATTGATCTGGCTCTCTTCCATCAGCGAAACGACTTCGGCAAGCGCATTCGGCTTGTCTGCGACTTCCACGCCGATCAGCTCGGTGATGCCGACGGTAAAGCCCTCTTTTTTGAGGATCTCGTATGCCTTTTCGTTGTCGCGCGCGATAAAGCGGACGATGCCGAAATCCTTGGTGTCCGCGATCGAAAGAGTGACAAAGTCGATCCCCTCTTTTCCGAGCGCGTGCGTGAGCTTATACAATCTGCCGGGTCTGTTTTCCATAAATACGGAAAGCTGTTTGACTAACATGATCTTCCTCCCTTTTCTCTGAATTTTAACCTCTCTGCCGCAAACCTGAAAGGCACGGCGCGGAATAATGCCGATGTTCTGACCGACCGCAGGATCCTATTCTCTCCTGTCGATCACGCGGACGGCTTTGCCTTCGCTGCGTTTGATGGAGCCGCTCTCGCAAAGTTTGATCTTCGCGCTCAGACCGATATAGGAATTGACCTCCGTTTCCACCTTCTTTTTGATGGCTTCCACGTCGGAAACCTTGTCGGGAGCAAGATTGCCGTCCAGTTCGATGTCGATCTCCATAATGTCAAGATTGTTGACCCTGTCCACATAGATCATGTAATGCGGCGAAACGCCCGATACGTTCATGATCGCCGCTTCGATCTGCGAAGGGAAGACGTTGACGCCGCGGATGATGAGCATATCGTCCGAACGCCCCTTGACCTTGCCCATTTTTACAGTCGTTCTGCCGCAGGCGCATTTTTCGTTGGAAAGAGTGCAAAGGTCTCTCGTTCTGTAACGTATGAGAGGCTGACCCGTCTTTGTGATCGTCGTGAACACGAGCTCGCCCTCACAGCCGAACGGAAGCGGTTCGAGCGTTTCGGGATCGATGATCTCGGGGATGAAGTGGTCTTCCTGGATATGACAGCCGTGCTTTTGCATACATTCCATCGCCACGCCAGGCCCGCAGATCTCGGAAAGCCCGTAAATGTCCAGCGCGTCGATGCCGAGAAGACGCTCGAGTTCTTCGCGCATCTGATATGTCCAGGGCTCTGCGCCGAACGCGCCGCCGATGAGCGAAAAGTCCTTGATATCCATGCCCGCTTTCTGTATCTCCGTGCCCAGGAAAATGGCATAAGAAGGCGTACAGCAAAGATGTGTCGCTCCGAAATCGCGCATCAGAGTGAGCTGGCGTATCGTGTTGCCCGCGCTCGCCGGAACGGTAGAAGCGCCGATCTTCTGCGCGCCGTAATGTGCGCCGAGACCGCCCGTGAACAGCCCGTAACCGTAAGCGACGTGCACCATGGAATCTTTGGTCACCCCCGCCATCGCGAGAGAACGCGCCGCGATCTCAGACCATACGTTTATATCGTTCTGCGTGTAGCCCACGACGGTCAGTTTGCCCGTCGTGCCGCTGGACGCGTGCACTTCCACGATGTCGTGCGCGGGCGAAGAGTAGAATCCGAACGGATACGCTTCCCGCAAGTCGTGTTTGACCGTGAACGGAAGCTTCGCAAGATCGGATACCGATCTGATATCCGAAGGTTTAAGTTTCAGTTCGTCCATTTTCGCTCGATAAGGCTTGCAGTTGTTGTACACGAGCTCGACCGTCTTTTGCAGGCGCTCGCTCTGCAGGTTCTCCATTTCCGAACGCGAGAGACACTCGTATTCGGGCGCATAAATGTAATCTTTTACTTTTGACATAAAATTCCCCTTTCCAAACAATTTCAGCGCCGCAGCCCGTTATCCCTTTCCCGCGGGTTGGCGAACAACGCGCCGCAGATCAGCGTCCGCATCCTTTAAAAACGCTTCCCGAATCAGAGGGCGTTATAACCGAGTTCAAACGCTTTTCGGTTCATTTCGACAGTCTTTTGCGGAATGCAGGAAAGCAAAGCGCCTTCAAACTTCTCTCGGTCGAATCCCATATCCTTGCACAGTGCGCCGAGCATGACGGAGTTTGCCGCTTTTGCGTTGCCCGCTTCGAGCGCGAGCGAAAGCGCGTCGATGCCGACCCCCGCGAGTTTCTTTTCAATGCCCTGCGGATATTCCGCCGCACCCGTCACGACGGGCATGGGCATGATCTCCTGCGTCGAATACAGGATATGCCCGCCCTTTTTGAGGTAATGCGCATAGCGGAGCGCCTCCAGCTTTTCGAACGCGAGAATAAGATCTGCGCGCCCCTCGTCGATGATGGGCGAGGCAATGTTCTCGCCGATGCGCACATACGTCATGACGCTGCCGCCGCGCTGTGCCATGCCGTGCACTTCGCTCAGTTTCACGTCGTATCCCTCGTCCAGCGCGTATTTGCCGAGCACGCGGCTCGCAAGGAGCGTTCCCTGCCCGCCGACGCCGACGATAAGTATATCACAAGATTTTTTATCCATTATCTTTTTTCCTCCGCGCCTCCGTTGCTCTCGATCGCCCCGAACTTGCACACGCCCTGGCAAAGCCCGCATTCCGTGCAGAGAGAAATATCGATCGTAATGCCGTCCTTGCCGTTGACGATGGCGGGACAGCCCAGCTTCATACACGCCTTGCACTTTTTGCATTTGTCGTTCACGCGGAAACCTTTGTAGAGTTTCTTGGTGAGAAGCGCGCAGGGCTTTTTGGCGATGATGACGGAAACCTCTTCCTTTGCGATCTCTTCCCTGACCGCGCTTTCCAGCGCATTGAGATCGCCGGGGTCGACCGTGCGCACGTTCGGCACGCCGACCGCCCTGCACACTTCGGCAAGATCGAGTTCGTATGTAGGCTCATTTTTGATTGTTTTGCCCGTAGCGGGGTGGTTCTGGTGCCCCGTCATGCCCGTCGTGCGGTTATCGAGGATGATGACGGTAACCTTCGCCTTGTTGTAAACGGCGTCGATCAGTCCCGTGATGCCGCTGTGGATAAAGGTGGAATCGCCGATGACCGCAACCGAATGCTTGTGCGCTTCGGGATCCGCCTTATCGAACCCGACCGCCATGCCGATGCTCGCGCCCATGCAGACGACCGCGTCCATGGAAGAGAGGGGCGGCACCGCGCCGAGCGTATAACAGCCGATATCGCCGAGCACGTTGAGTTTCAGTTTGGCAAGGGTATAAAACACCCCTCTGTGCGGGCAACCCGCGCACAGAACGGGCGGACGGGCGGGCACCGCTTCGGGCGCGATCTCCTCCTTTTCTCCGAGCACGCGCTCACGGATGAGTTTCGCGGAAAACTCTCCCTCCAGCGGAAAGAGATTTTTCCCCTCCACCTTTATGCCGTGCGCTTTGACGAGCGTTTCAATGTGCGACGCAAGCTCTTCCGCCACGATGCAGCGCTCGACAGACGACGCAAATTTTTCGATGAGTTTATAAGGGAGCGGATAGACCATGCCCAATTTCAGCACGCTCGCCTCGGGCAGAGCTTCCCTGACATACTGGTACACGCCGCCCGAACAGATGACGCCCAGCTTTTTGTCCCTTTCTTCTATCCTGTTGATCGCAAAACCGTTGGCGTCTTCGGAAAGCTGTGCCTGACGCTTCTCCACAACGACGTGCTTTACGCGCGCGTTTGCGGGCATCATCACATATTTCGGTATATTTTTCTCGTAAGGGCGAAGCGGCACTTCCTGTCTCTCATCCAATTCGACGAGGCTCTGCGAATGCGCGACGCGCGTCGTGACGCGAAGGATGACGGGCGTGTCGTATTTTTCGGAGAGCTCAAAGGCGAATTTGGTAAATTCCTTCGCCTCCGCGCTGTCGGAAGGCTCGATGACGGGCACTTTTGCGCTGACCGCCGTCAAACGTGTATCCTGTTCGTTCTGCGAGGAAAACACCGACGGATCGTCCGCGACCGCAATGACCAGTCCCCCGTTCACGCCCGTATACGACGCCGTAAAGAGCGGATCGCAGGCGACGTTGAGCCCGACGTGTTTCATCGATACGATCGTCCGCGCGCCTTTGATCGAAGAGCCGATGCCCACTTCGAGCGCGACTTTTTCGTTCGGCGACCACTCGCTGTATACTTCGGGGAAGCGCGCAAGCTCCTCCGTGATCTCCGTCGACGGCGTACCGGGATATGCGGCGGCAACTTTCACGCCCGCTTCCCAGGCGCCGCGCGCGACGGCAAAATCTCCCAACAACAATTTTTTCATGCTGAACCTACCTATGTATTTTTATGCAACCTTGATCGGTGTGTTTTTACGCGATTTTTGTCATTTTTTTAAACCTTTTATCGATGCATTTTTATGCAACTTTTATCGGTTTTTTATAAAAGTTTATCGGTGTTTTATAAAAACTTGATCAGTGTTTTTTTATGCGATCCCGCTCGGCGCGACGCAGGCGCCTGCTTTTTGCGCCTTCGTCGGGCGGAAGATCGCGTTATTTCTTTCTCAGATCCGTCACGCGTTTGACTTTTCCTTCCGCGCGTTTGATGGAGAAAGGTTCTACGAGTTTCACCTTCACGTCCAGCTGAACGACGACGCGCAGATTGTGCTTGATCTTTGCGACAAGCGCTTCGAGCTTTCCGTAATCGTCGAGAAGCCCCGTGTCGCCCACTTCGACGCGCACCTCGATGGTGTCCATATAATTGACCCTGTCGACGATGATCTCATATGTCTTCCCGAGTTCGGGCATGCCCATGAGCACGCTCTCGATCTGCGAAGGAAAGACGTTTACCCCGCGAATGATGAGCATATCGTCCGTGCGGCCGACCACGCGCGCCATGCGCGCGAGCGTCCTGCCGCATTTGCAGGGTTCGTATGTAAGCGAAGTGATGTCCTTCGTGCGGTAACGCAAGATCGGCATCCCCTCTTTCGTAAGGGTCGTGAGCAAAAGTTCTCCCTTCTCCCCCTCGCCGAGCACTTTGTTGTGCTCGATGTCGGCGATCTCGGGATAGAACATATCCTCATTGATGTGCATGCCCGCCTTTTCGCGGCATTCGCCCGCGACACCCGGCCCGCCCACTTCGGTAAGCCCGTAGTTTTCGGTGGGGAAAACCCCGAGAATGTTTCTGAGCGACTCGTGCATTTCCGCCGTGGAAGCCTCCGCACCCACGCAGGCGAGGCGGAGCCTGAGGTCGCCGAGCACGCCCATCTTTTTCGCCGTCTCGGCAAGGTACATCGCATAGCTCGGCGTGGCGATGAGCGCCGTCGCACCGAAATCTTTTAAAAGCATGATCTGCCGTTCGGTATTGCCCGAGGAGACGGGCACGACGGTCGCGCCCAGTTTTTCTATACCGTAATGCAACCCGAAACCGCCCGTGAACAACCCGTAGCCGAACGCGACGTGAAAAATATCCTCGTCCGTCGCCCCCGCCATGGCGAGCACGCGCGCGATGCAGGTCGACCAGTTGTCGAGATCCTGCCGCGTATACCCGCAGGTGATGGGCTTGCCCGTCGTGCCGCTGGAAGCATGGATGCGGATGATCTTCTTCATCGGCACGGCAAACAACTTGAACGGATAATTGTCGCGAAGATCGTCTTTTGTCGTATACGGGATCTTTTCAATGTCTTTGAGTGACCGTATATGTTCAGGCTTTAAGCCGATCGCGTCGAACCTCTCTTTATACATCGCGACGTTTTCATACGCATAGCGGACGATGTATTTGAGCCTTTCGAGCTGCAATTCCTGTATCTTTTTTCTGCTTAACGTTTCCGTTTCGGGACTGAACATGATGGATCCCCCTCCCGTTTTGTAATGACCTGTTAAAAATTATTGTACCACATTTTCGACGGGGTTGCAATACCTTTCGTCCCTTTTCCCCTCGTTTCCGCATAAAAATTTATTTTTATGCATAAAAACGCAGAACTTTCCGAAAAAGCGCGGCTCTTTTCGGATAAAGAGCCGCGCGCGCAGTCAGCGCAGTTCGGCGCCGTATTTTTCGTGCAGAGATTTGAGAATGCGCTTGACGTAGCCGTCCACGTCCTCCGGTTTGAAAGCGTTTTCGTGCGGGGTGAACGTCACGCTGAACGCCATGCTCTTTTTGCCCGCGCCGATCTGTTCGCTCCTGTATACGTCGAAAAGTTTTACGTCGGTGACGTATTTCGAGCCTTCCCTGATTGCATTTTCGAGATCCGCACAGAGCACGTCCTCGTCCGCAACGATAGCAAGATCGCGCTTTGCCTCGGGGAATTTCGGCAGGGCGCGGAACCTGATCGCGCTGCCGAACGCCTTTTCCGCTTTCGCGTAATCGAGCTCGCCGATAAACACGTCCGTCTCGATCGCGAGTTCCTCCGCGATGTCGGGTGCGAGCGCGCCGAGATAGCCGACTTCTTCGCCGCCGAGCAAAACTTTTGCACATTTTCCGGGGTGCAGGAAGGGCTTTTGCGCCGCCTCATACCCGAACGAGAACCCGAACTCCGCGGCGAGCGCCTCAAACACGCCCTTTGCCGAGAAGAAATCTTCGCCCGCCCCGTACACGCCGAAGCAGAGCGTTTTTTCCTCGCGTGGCATCTCTTTGAGCGGCAGTTCGTCCGCGAGATACACGTTCGCAAGCTCAAAGAGGCGCGCTCTGTCGTTGCCGCGGCGGATGTTCCTGACCAGCGTCGCGAGCATGGAGGGCGCGAGCGTCGTGCGCATGATACTCATGTCTTCGCCGATCGGATTTTTGATGCGGATCGCCTTATCCGCTTCCCCTTCCATGCGCAAAAGCGCATAATCTTTGGGGGAAATGAACGAATAGGTGATGATCTCGTTGTAATCCTGCCCTCTCACCACGCGTTTCACGCGTTCTTCCGCGCGCTGCGCCGCGGAATATCCGCCGCCCGTCACTTCCGCGGAAGGCATGAACGTGCCGCGGATGTGTTCGTAGCCGTACATACGGATGACCTCTTCGGCGAGGTCGGGATATCCCTCGATATCTTCGCGGTAAGCGGGCGCGGTGACGGTGATCGCGTCTCCTTTGGACGAAACGTTGAAATTCAGTCGTTTGAGAATGTTTTTGATCTCCTCTTTCGGCACCTCGATGCCGAGAAGCGCGTTGATCTTCGCATACGAAGTCTTCACGACGACGGGCTCCACCTTTTTATCCTCTATGTCGTAACGGTCGCAGGCGATCTTGCCGCAACCCAGCGTTTCGATGAGATTGAGCGCGCGGTTGATCGCAATGCCCGTCGTATATGCGTCCACCCCCTTTTCGAAGCGCGCGGAAGAGTCGCTCTTCTGTCCGAGCTTTCTCGACGTCCTGCGGATGTTCGCCCGCTCAAACTTCGCGCTTTCAAAAAGCACTTCTGCCGTATCTTCGGAAATACCGCTGTTGAGTCCGCCCATGACGCCCGCAAGCGCGACGGGCTTTTCCCCGTCCGCGATGACAAGGTTGTTCTCTCCGAGCGCAAATTCCTTCTCGTCCAGGGTGACGATCTTCTCCCCTTCCTTTGCGCGGCGGACGGTGATGCGGTTTTCCGCTACGCGCGCAAGATCGAACGCGTGCATGGGCTGGCCGAGTTCGAGAAGGACAAAGTTTGTAATGTCCACGACGTTGCTGATCGAACGAAGCCCCGAAAGCGCAAGCCGCCTTCTCATCCACAGCGGGGATTTGCCGATCTTCAGATCGCGCACATAATGCGCAATGTAGCGGGGGCAAAGGTCGGGCGCTTCCACCGAAACGAGCACCCTGCCGCTCGTGCTGAAATCGGACGTTTCATACGTAAGCTCCACCGGTTTCAGGGACGTTTTGAGTACCGCCGCAACTTCCCGCGCGATACCGTAAACGCTCTGACAGTCGGGCCTGTTTGCCGTCACGGCGATGTCGAAAATATAATCGTCCAGTCCGACCACCTTTTTGATGTCCGTACCGAGCGGCCACTCCTCATTGAGTATGAGAATGCCGTACACGTCCGCGCCGTCATACCAGTCGTCGTTGATGCCCAGCTCTTCGCCCGAGCAGAGCATGCCGCACGACTCCACGCCGCGCAGTTTTCCCTTTTTGATCTTCACGCCGCCGTGCAGAGAGGACCCGTCCAGCGCGACGGGCACAAGCGCGCCCTCGAAGACGTTGTCCGCGCCCGTGACGATCTGAATGTCCTCCCCGTAGGTGCCGCAGTCCAGCTTACATATTTTCAGCTTGTCTGCGTCGGGATGCTTTTCGATGTGCTTGATCTTACCGACCACACAACGGTCGATCTCTTCTCCGACGTATCTGAGTTCCTCCACTTCGAAACCGCAGGAAAAAAGTTTTCCCTGCAATTCCTCCGCGGTAATGTCTATATCTACGTAGTCTTTCAGCCAACTGAACGGTACTTTCATGAAATGTGTCCTCCTCAGTCCTTAAACTGTTTCAACAGGCGCACGTCGTTCTCGAAGAGATAACGCATATCGTTCACGCCGTACTTGATCATCGCGATGCGCTCCAGCCCCATGCCGAACGCAAAGCCCGTGTATACGTCTGGATCGATGCCGCAGTTTTCCAGCACGCGGCGGTTCACGACGCCCGCGCCGAGGATCTCGATCCAGCCCGTGCCTTTGCAGATACGGCACCCCTTGCCTCCGCAGTTGTGGCAGGAAAGATCCACTTCCACGCTCGGCTCCGTAAACGGAAAATAGGAAGGACGCAGGCGCGTCTTCGTTTCGCTCGTGAACATCCTGCGCGCAAACTCGTCCAGAAGCCCTTTAAGGTCACACAACGTGATCCCTTTATCCACGACCAGACCTTCCATCTGATGAAACATGGGAGAATGCGTCGCGTCGCTGTCCGAACGGTATACCCTGCCGGGACTCAGAACTTTGATGGGCGGCTTTTTGTTCTCCATGACGCGGATCTGCCCCGAAGAAGTCTGCGAACGGAGCAGGTATTCACCCGTGATGAAAAATGTGTCCTGCATATCGCGCGCGGGATGATCGGCGGGAATGTTCAGCGCCTGGAAATTATAGTAGTCCTTTTCGATCTCGGGCCCTTCGTAGATCTCGAACCCGAGCCCCGCAAAGCACTCGATGATCTCTTTTTTCACAATGCTGACGGGGTGCAGCGTTCCCGTTTCGGCAAAACGCGCGGGCATGGTGACGTCGACGCGCTCGCTCTTATACCGTGCTTCCAGCTCCTTTTGTTTGAGCAGCTCCTCCGTCGCGGAGAACTGTTCCTCCGCCCATGCGCGCACCTCGCTCACAAGTTTTCCCATGGCGGGGCGCTCTTCGGCGGGAACGTCGCGCATCCCTTTGGAAAGGGCAGAGATCTCCCCCGTCTTGCCGAGATATTTCATTTTGAGCTCGAAAAGCTCCTGCCTCGTGCCGCCCTTTACCGCCTCGATCCCCGCGGCGATCTCTGAGCGGATCCTCTCGATATTCTCTTTCATATGACCTCCAAAAAACTTTCGTTTGACGCGGCGGCGTTTGCGCCGCCGCGCAGGCTCTTCCGTTACCAAAAAACACTTCCCGCACATACAGCCATTGCAAGGTCCGCGCACGCGAATGCGAAATAGCAGACACGGCTCGCTCATCGCGGCTTGTACAAATGGAATATGCAAATCGCGGCACAAAAAGACAACAAAAAAGCACCCCGTGAATGCTCACAGGGCGCTCTGTCGCTGTACCACCTATGTTCGCGGGAAAACCCCGCCTCATTGACCGCTTAACGCACGGAATACGGTTTTTCTTACTCTCCCCGAAGACCGAACTCGACTCGATCCGAAGATTTTGGAAAAACAGCTCGGAAGTGAATAACAAAACGCGCTCTTCGGGGAACTTTTCAGCCGACGGGCTCCCCTCTCTTGGAATCGCGCACGGTGTTTCGTCTGTCTTCGTCACGGCTTTTGCGATATTTTCCTATATCTTAAACCAAAAAGCGGAAAATGTCAACAAAAATCACGCCGATTGCATATTTTTGCACGCGTCCGAAGGATTTGCATAAGATCTGCCGCCGAACGCCCAAGGCGAAAGCGTATATCCGCCGCCGTAAGGTCACGGAGAAAGCTGATATCCTCCCCCGAAAAGATCCGTCCCGAATATGACGTCGGGAACTTTGCCAACGATGACGTTTTCGGCGACGAGCACTTCCGTATCGGTCGCGATCTCTTTGGTGCCCGACGGCATGACCACGCTCACTTCCGCAGTAAAAACCATATACACGGAGTGCAGGGTCTGGTTGACGCCCGCGCCCGAAAAAGAGGAAGTAAAACGGCAGGAAACGCTCCCCACCGAAATGATCTTAAAAGTGACTTTCGGACCGAAACCCGCCAGAAACTCAATGCCCGTGAACGCACCGAGCGGGACCTTGATGCCGCTCTCGGACGCTTTCGCGAGCTTTGCCATGGAAAGCGTCGCCGTCGTGCGCGCGTAGAGGTTGACCTTCTGCGCATTCGCTTCGACAGACGTTATACTCCCGTCCTCGCCGTAAGAAACGGTAACGAACGTATCGTAATCTGTGCCCTGCATGGTCTCGGCGACCGCTTCGTTCACGGCGGTGACGGTCATGGCGCGCAGCGTTGCGTCACTCAGAGAGTACAGGATCCTCGTGACGTTTTTCTGCAGAAAAATCGTGACGCACACGATGACCGTGAAGACGATAAGCGCGACGATCAGCGTTTTTTTTCGCGACGAAAGGCGGTTTTTCCGGTGACCGCATCGCCTGTAACGATACTGACTGTATGACATACCCCATTTTATGCGTGCAAGCGCCGCCTTTATTCTTCCTTTTTCTGTTAAACGCGACTTTTTTTTCGCAAAAGCTTTTCAAAAGAAATAAAGTATGCTATAATGCTTTAAAAGAATATGAAGGAGGAAAATGTATGGAACGACCAGTTCCCGTGGCGCAACCGCCCGCAAAAGTGCTTGCAAATATGTACCGCGTGCGGCTTGGCAAACTCTTTTCCAACATTTCCATACTCGGGCTGTTTCTCGGTCTTTGCACGGTGCTCTCATTCATGGTGACCGCGACCGTACTCGTCATGAGCTTCGCGATCCTCATCGTCTCGTTCGGCACGATCTTGCTTGCCGTGCCTGACTACTTGTCAAAAATGACCAAAAGCGTGGAAGTCACTCTCACGGTCACCAATTACCTGTTTCAGGCTATGCCGGTGATCGCGCCGCTGACCATCTGCGCGTCAGCCCTTGCGATCGTTCTGCTCGCATTGGATAAAAACACGAAACACACGGGGCGCATCATTCTTGCCTCCGTCGTCATCGCGGCGAGCATCATCCTGTTCATCGTTTTCCTGGGAGCGGCAAAATCATGAATACACTGCACATCAATCTCACGGGACTGCGCTCGAATTTTCGTCCTTATCTCGTCATCGACGGAAAAAACATCCCCTATAAAAGAAACGCAACAGGCTCTTACGACGCCGTATACACCACCGACAAAGACAGCGCAAACATTCTCGTCTACAAGTACCTCGAAATCAGAGGAAAACTTTGGTGGCTGATGTCTCTCCTGTTCTTCTTTGTGAGCGTATTCGGCATCTTCGACAGCCGCTACGATAAAAAATGTATCGTTGCGCACCTCGAATACAACGTCCGTCTGCAAGGCGAAAATCATATGCAACTCGCTTTCTATCCGCCGCACGACAAATTGCGCGCGGCGGACGCGGCGGGAGATTTCCCCGCATTCGAAGAAAAACAAAACATCTTCTACATAGACAAGATCGCAAAAAAACGGCAGCGCATCATGCTCGCCGTAAAACTTCTTATTTGGGTCGCTCTCATTGCGACGGGCATCCTCGTCATGCTCACCTCGTTCGGCGTACTGTAAAAGCCGAGCCCCGACCTCGCAGTCGAAAAGCCTTTCCGCGATTTCATCGGAATGACACCGAAAAGGGTTTATCAAAAAACGCAAAGAGCGATCATAACGCCAAAAGCCGTGCGGAATCATCCGCACGGCTTTTTATCCTCCGAAATGTTTATAAGACCATGTTTTGCTCCGAAAACCCGCGCACACAAAACGACGGCTGCGCAAGCGGTATCGGAACAGAAACCGCCCGAAACCTCATACTCGTTCAAACCGATTCGCGCACGCGATATCGGCACAGAGATCGTCCTGATTGCTCCGCTCATTCAGATCAGTTCGCACAGCAACATCAGGACGGGAATCGTAAGGATACACAAAACGGTGTTCATCAGCGTGGATGCGGCCGCAGTCTCTTTGTCGCCGCCGAACATCTCCGCAAAATTCAGTGCGCTCGACGCGCTCGGCATCGCGCCGATGATAAACAGCGCTATGATCACGAACCTGTCTATGGGTACAAACAGCCGCACGAGCAGCATGACTCCAAGTCCCAGAAGCGGCGACACAATGAGCTTGATAAAAGCCACCAGGTAGACGGAAACATTGTCCAAGATCCCTTTGCGCGCCTTGGAACTCGGCGCGGGGCACACGCCTTCCCCCGAAGTCGCGGCAGACGGCCCCTCTTTCTCCGAAAGTACGGACATCTGCGCAGTTTCGTCCGCAATGGCGGATACCTGATCGTCTTCGTCCGCCATGGCGGATATTTGCGCGCCGCCCTCCGCAAGCTCGGTTTTTTGCGCGCCTGTCCGCGAAATCGCCGTCCCCTGCCGCAAGAGAGTCTTCTCCGCGCGCGCACCGATCAGAGGCATATCCGCGAGCCGCACGCCGAGAATGATCATGGAGAGAGGCAACGTCATGTCGCCGAGGTAAGAAACGGGCGTCATGACCTGCACGGGGATGTGCACGTTCAGGAAAAAGAAAGGAAGCGCAACGATCGCCGCGATCGTGGGCGGATTCAGCACGATCTTCAGAGGATTGATCATCTTTTTCTCGCCCGTGACGACATATACGCCGAGCGACCAGGTCATCGCGTTGAAGACGATGTTATAGACGACGGTGTACAGCACCATATCGTCGTTTCCCGGATAGAGCATCTGCATGACGGGGATCCCCATGAATCCGACGTTTCCGAGATAGGAACACGCGATCGCGGCGCGGCGCGACGCGGCGTCTTTATTTCCCGCAAAAAACAACTTTGCGGAAAAGTAGACCAAAAGCTGCAGTCCCGCCGCAAAGAGAATGACCCATCCGAAATTCACGAGCATCAAAGGCTGGAATTCTTTGTTCAAAAGCGAGGACATCATCAAAAAAGGCTGCGCTATGTATAAAAGCAAAACGGCAAACACGCTCGCCGCCTTATCGGGCAGCAATCTGCATTTGCGGAGCACGAACCCGGGTACCGCCAGAACGACGATCATGACCACATTGATGAACGTTTGCAGGAAAGCCATTTTTGTACCTTCTTTCAGTAATGTTTCTCATTTTCCCCGATTGAGAACAACCTGCCGCGGCAACGCGGCAGGTTGATAAAGTTTACTTTCTGTTTTTGCGTTTTTCTTTCAGCTCTTCCGATTTGGAGCTCTCTTCGGAA
>CALVSU010000008.1 GCA_944359385.1 uncultured Clostridia bacterium
CCCCTGCGATTCCCCCGAAAAATCTATTCCCGTGTTTTTTCCGAATCCGAACGCTTCCAGATAATCATAAAAAGTTTCTGTTCCCAAAGAGAGCGCAATGTCCACGAAACAGGGGTTACAGCTGTTGTTCAACGCTTCGGCAAGCGTCTGATTGGAATGCTTGCCGTTCGCATGATTGCTCCAACAGCGGATGGTCGTGCCGTCCACCCGGCGTGTACGGCTGCTGTTGAATATGTACGAAAGGGAAAACGCGTCCTGATTCCCCTGCAGATACTCCTCTATATTTGCCGCGGCGGTCACGATCTTGAACGTGGAACCGGGCTCATAAATATCACAGACAAGCTTGTTCCTGCTCAGATCGTTGAGCGTATCCGCATCGTCGCGCGGAACATTGTTCAGATCATACCCGGGATAATTGACCATCGCGAGGATCTCAAAATTATTCGGATCGAGCACGATGCACTGCGCCGATGCGGGCGAATAGAGGGAATATGCCTTCGCCATCGCCTCCTCGGCAATCAGCTGGATATCCCTGTCGATGGTAAGCGTCACATCCAATCCGTCCGTCGCGGGAAGATACGCCGCGCCGCCCTCTTCGATCTCCACGCCGACCAGATCCGCATCGTAGAGGATCTCACCGTCTATACCCGAAAGATATTTGTCATAATATTTTTCCAATCCCGTCAGCCCTTCGTTGTCCACGGATGTAAATCCCAGCACCTGACAGAGAAGATCGGAATACGGATACGTCCTCGTATTGTCGCGCGCATAATATACGCCTGCAAGATCATATTTTTCCAGTTCTGCGGCGGCGTCCGCATCGATCCTGCGCACGATGGTAAGTTCGGATACTTTGGAAGTCGTCAGTTTTTCTTCAAGCTCCGCCCTGTCCAGCGAAAACAGTTCCGCAAGCACGCACGCCGTTTCCGCCTTGTCCTTTACGGCGTTCGGACGCGCAAAAACGGTATAGGAAGTCACGTTTCCCGCGAGGATCTCCCCGTTTCTGTCCAGTATATTCCCGCGCTCTGCGACGACGGGGATCTCCCTCGTCCATTGGTCGATCGCTTTATAACGCAATTTTTCGCCCGAGATCACCTGTATATAGAAAAATCTGGCAAAAATCGCCAAAAAAAGAAAGGCTATGGCGATCAGTACCGCCGATAACCTCTTTCGTAAAACCGTTGCAGAATATCCGCCCGCTCTGTTTTTGATAATCCCGCGCCTCCTTTCGCGCCAAATAAAAAAATCGGCCCCGCTCGCCGATCAGAACGACCGCACGCGCGAGACCGAAATTCTTTCGTAGATCTTTCAGTTTTTATAGCTTTCAACGGCGAAACGCCGTCCGCGCCTGCGCGCTTTCAGCTCCCCCGCCCGTCCTGTCTGAAAAACGGAAACTCACGAACGGAGAACATCGCCGTCCGTCGAACACGGAAAGCTTGCAGATACGCTTACAGATGCACGTAACCGTTGTTTTCCGCCCAGTTGATGATGTATTCGTCGCTTGTAAGTTCGCTGATCTCAGCATCCTTCGCCGCATTGTCGCTCATCACCTGGCTGAGTCTCGCTTCCTGCGCGCCGACCTCTTTGTCCAACGTTCTGAGAACGCTCGTATTGATGATGATGAGTGCGAGGATGACCGCCACGACCAAAGCGTAGACCGCCATCAGAAGTTTCCCTTTGGAAGTCAGTGCGTAGCTCTTTTTCTCCTGCGTCACCGTCGGCTTTTCGTTTTCGAAAAGGTCGCTCCTGTACTGGATGGTCGTGGAAGTCGGCATGAGATCCGCCTCCTCTTCCGCGTATACATTCGTTTGCTCAGCGTAACCGTCATAAGCGGCCGCCTCGTAACCGATCGCGGGAGCCTCTGCTTCGAACGCGGGAGCCGCCGTTTCAAAGACGGGAGCCGCGGCAAAATTCATCGCCGCAGGACGTTCCGCAACGGGTGCCGCCGCGGGAGCACTTTGGAAAATCGGTGCGGAAACGGCAGGACGAATGTCACGCTCGAACACGGCCGTATCCACAGGCTGATCGAAAATACCCGCATCGCCGAAGTCTTCCGCTTTTTTATAATCGGGATTGATGAGTTTCTGGTAATTATCGGAAATGCGCGAATTGAAACGGAGCGCCTTCTGATCCTCCGTCATCTCCGTATTTTCTTCCCTGCCCGCGAGCTTTCCGTATGCCCTCAGGTCTCTGCTTTCCGCCCTTTCTCTTTCTAATACGGGAAGTCCTGTAGCCATTTTCCTTGTTCTCCTTATATATATTCTTACACTCTTTCCGCTATGCGCAACTTCGCGCATTTGGAACGGGAATTTTCATTCAGTTCTTCTTCGGACGCCGTCAGCGGTTTTTTCGTGACGATCTTTAATTCTCTCTTCTTTCCGCACACGCAGACGGGAAGGCTTTTGTCGCAGACGCAATCCTGCTCCATGTCGCGGAACACATTTTTCACGATCCTGTCTTCCAGCGAATGAAAGGTAAGAACGCACATTCTTCCGCCCTTTTTCAATCTGCGGGCAAGTCCGCGCACCGCGTCTTCCAACCCGCCTAGCTCATCGTTGACCTCGATGCGTATCGCCTGAAAGGTCTTTCTCGCAAACGGCCCGTTGTGTCTGCATCTGGCGGGGATGCTTTTTTCTATGACGGAAACAAGCTGCGCGCTTTCCGTTATCCTCTTTTCACGTCTCGCCAGGACGATGTTCTTTGCGATGTTTTTCGCGAAGGTCTCTTCGCCGTAATCCCGTATGATCCTGTAAAGAGCTTGCTCCGGATATCCGTTGACGACCTCTTCCGCCGTCAGCTCCCCTTCGGGATCCATCCGCATATCCAGCGGCGCGTTCTTCATATAGCTGAAACCGCGGCTCGCTTCGTCCAGCTGAAAACTGGATACGCCGAAATCGAGCATCACCCCGTCCAGCTTGTCCTCGCCTGCCGCATCGAGCACCGCCGCGAAATCCTTGTAATTGCTTTTATAAATACGGAAACGCCCTGCAAAAGGCGCCAGCCTTTTCTTCGCCGCGGCGATCGCATTGTCGTCAAGATCCGTCGCGATCAGTCTGCCGCCGGGCGCAGTCCTTCTGAGTATTTCGTAAGAATGACCTCCGCCCCCTACGGTTCCGTCGAAATAAACGCCCCCGTCTCTGAGCGCCAGCCCGTCCATGCACTCCTCGAGCATCACGGGTCTATGCGAAAACTCGATCATTCACCCTTGTCCGCCCTGAGATTTTTCAGCTTGGCGAAGACGTTGTTGATGTTCTTGCCTGCGGTCCTCTTCGCAAAGTTCTCCGCAGACTCGATGCGCAGATACGTCGCCGCGCCGATAATGACGATGTCTTTGTCGATCTCGGCGTGCTCTTTAAGCTCTTGCGGGATGACGACCCTGCCCTGATTGTCTTCCGTAACGTCGAAAACCATGCTCGTGAAATCCGCAATGGCATCCTGCACGTCCGTGTCGAAGATCGATGCATTGCCGAAGCTGTCGAGGATCTTCTTATACTCTTCGTAAGGAAGAACGAAAATGCTTTTGTCCGGCCCGAACGCAAGTTTGTACCCTGCCTCCAGATCCGCTTTGTATTTGGCAGGTATTCTTATTCTGTTTTTGTCGTCCAACCTGTTGTTGAACCTGCCGTTAAACGAATACATTTCCCTTTCCCCTAGTAGGATGAGTTTATTATATCACCACTTTTGACCACTGTCAACCACCTTTCTCCACTTTTTTTATAATTTTTGAATTTTTTTTAATAAAAAACATAAAATGCAAACATTTGTTTGTATTATTTTATCGATAAAAACACCTGTTTGTTTTTATTTTTTTCGCTTCCAATGAAAATAGGCTGATTTTTATGCGTTTTTTCGCATTTTTTCGAACATTTGTTTGTTTTTTGTCCCGAGTGGTCAGCCATCCCTGATTTCGGTAAAAAATCCCTTTCGCAGCCGTCTGTATCACATTCTTTGCCGAGTACGGAAAGGATGCCACGCAACCGCTCCGCCGCGCCTGCATTTCCGTCAAAAGTCGGGCAGCCGTAAAAAGCCGCGATCCTTTTCGCGAGAAAGACGTAATGCGTGCACCCAAGCACGACGCCGTCGCACAAGGCACGCGGAAGATGCGCATCGAGCGCAATGTCGTCAAGGGAAAAAATATGCTTTTCGATCTCCCCCGCAAGCCTTTCGGGAGAAAATACCGTGATCTGCGCACCGCCTGAACACCTTGCGCACAGTCCTTTGAAACGTGCGCTTTCGGCAGTAGCTTTTGTGGCAAGGACCAGCACCTTCCCGCCGTGCGCCGCAGCGGGCTTGATCGCGGGCTCGACCCCGATCACGGGAAACGGATAGACCGCACGAAGTGCGTCTGCCGCCTCTGCCGTAACGGTATTACAGGCGATGACCGCCGCTTTCAAGGGAAAACGGCTGAGTTTTTCGAATGCTTCGAAGGCAAATTTTTTGATCTCCGATTCGGGGCGGTTTCCATAGGGCGCTCGCGCATTGTCTCCGAAATATACGTATTTCTCAAAGGGCATGCGACGCACGCATTCGGAAAGCAAAGTCAATCCACCTATCCCGCTGTCAAAAAAGCCGATATATTTTTCCGTAACCGCACCCCCCTGCGTTTTTTATAATATATTGAAATTCGCAAGAATAAATTAACGATTTTGTCAAAAAACAGTTTACAATCCTTTTTTTTTGTGATAAAATAGCAGAAGTATCAATGAGAACGAATTGAAAGGAGAATCAAAGTGCCTAACATTAAATCTGCCAAAAAGCGCGTGGCCGTTATCGAAAAGAAAACTTCTCAGAATAAGATGATCAAATCTTCCGTCAAAACGGCTATCAAAAAATTTAATGCAGCTCTTGCCGCGGGAGATGTTGCGGCAGCAGAAAAGCTTTTGCCCGAAACCGTTTCCGTTATCGACTCCGCAGCATCCAAAGGGATCCTGCACAAAAATAACGCAGCAAACAAAAAGTCTTCCCTCGCAAAGAGTCTGAACGCGCTCAAAGCATCCGCAGACAATGCGCAGCCCGAAGCTGCCGCGGAAGAAGTCAAAGCGGAAGAGCCCGTTGCCGCCGAAGCACCCGCCAAAAAAACCAGGGCGAAAAAAGCGAAAGCTGAAGACGCAGAGTAATTCTCGCGCATTTTTATTGACTTGTCGGCAAAATCGGAGCGGTCTTTTTTAAGACCGTTCTTTTTGCTGTCTTTTTTTGTTCTCTGCCGCACTTTTCTGCCTCGTCAAACCTCTCCTTGTCGAATCCGAATCACGTCAAACGCAAACCTTGTCGAATCCGGACCTTATCAAATCTGCGTACCGCCCCGTTCTTCCCGAACAGACTTTTCGCCTTCCGTTCTACCTGCGCTCCCCTTGTGGGAGCGCTTTTTTCATGAAACACAACCTGCGGTTCGCTTAAAATAATCTTTGGATTTACTATTGCTAAACTGCTGTTTTTTGTTTCTTTTCACGCAAACGTCACTGCCGCTTCAAAAAAAATTTTTAAAAAGGCTGGTTTTGTTGTAAATGCACCATTAAAACGCTTGATTTTTTTCCCCGCAAATATATAATATTAAAAGGTTTGTTTACGATAACTAAACTGAGAGTTTAGATATCGCAAAAACCTTCAAACAAATAAGGGAAGGTCAATTTATTTTTATGGATCTCGGAGCAAAGATCAAAGACATGCGATTGCAGCTCAACCTGACGCAGGAAGAACTGGCAGACAGATGCGAACTGACAAAGGGATATATTTCGCAACTTGAAAACGATCTTACCAGTCCCTCCATCGCGACGCTCGGCGACATCCTCTCCGCTCTCGGCAGCAGCTTTGCGGATTTTTTCAAAGAGGAAAAAAACGAAAAGATCATTTTTACCGAAAACGACTACATCGAAAAGGAATCGGACGGGCTGATACAGAACTGGCTCGTGCCGAACGCGCAGAAAAATCTCATGGAGCCCATCACCGTCGAGCTTGAACCGGGCGCGTCCACGGGCGACGATTTCCCTCACGAAGGGGAAGAATTCGGCTATGTGCTGGAAGGAAAGATCACCCTCCACAGCGGAAAAAAACAATATGTTTGCAGGAAGGGCGAGAGCTTTTATTTCTCGGCAGACAGGACGCATAAGATCACCAACGACGCGGACGCAAAAGCGAAATTTATCTGGATCTCCTCCCCTCCCAATTTTTAACCGAAAACGGCGGGCTTTCGCAAAAATCGGTGCGATCGCCCGTTCGGACTATAAATTTTTTTCATAGGAAGAAGAAAATGGCAGAAATGAAAAAAGCGAAACTCTCCCCCGAACCGAAGGGAGAAACCTCCCCTCTCAAAAAAGAGGAAAAGATCATCGAGATCGTCGGCGTATCCAAGATCTTTGACGACACCGCGGCGGTGGATAACGTCAGCCTGTACGTCAGGAAAGGCGAATTCATCACCTTCCTCGGGCCGAGCGGTTGCGGCAAGACGACCACCCTCCGCATGATCGCAGGATTCGACATCCCGACGTCGGGCAAGATCCTGCTCAACGGGAAAGACATCACCGATCTCCCCCCGAACAAAAGGCCGGTCAACACGGTCTTTCAGCGCTACGCTCTTTTCCCCCATTATAATATATATGACAACGTGGCGTTCGGTCTGAAACTGAAAAAGATCCCCGTGACCTATGTAAACGACAAGGGCGAAACGTACACGAAAATGCAGAAGCTGACCCGCAAAGAGATAGACGAAAAGGTGAAAAACGCGCTTGCCGTCGTCGACCTCGAAGGGTTTGAAAAGCGCAGCGTGTCCACTCTCTCGGGCGGACAGCAGCAGCGCGTCGCGATCGCCCGCGCCATTGTCAACGAGCCCGAGATCCTTCTGCTCGACGAACCGCTCGGCGCGCTCGATCTGAAAATGCGCAAAGAAATGCAGATCGAACTCAAAGAGATGCACAAAAAGCTGGGCATCACCTTCATCTATGTCACGCACGACCAGGAAGAGGCGCTCACGATGAGCGATACCATCGTCGTCATGAAAGACGGGCAGATCCAGCAGATCGGCACCCCTACATCCATCTACAACGAACCCGCAAACGCGTTCGTCGCGAACTTTATCGGCGACTCCAACCTCTTCAACGGGACGATGGTCGGCGCAAAGCTCGTGCGCTTCTGCAACCACAACTTCAAGTGCCTCGACGACTTTGAAAAGAACGAAAAAGTCGACGTCGTCGTGCGCCCCGAAGACATTAAAATGACGAATGCGGACGAAGGTATGCTCAAGGGACAGGTCATCAGCGTCGTGTTCAAGGGCGTGCACTACGAGATCACCGTAAAGGTAGGCAAGACGGAAGTCGTCATCCAGAACACGGAGAGCAGAAACGTCGGCGACACGATCGGTCTGGACATTCTCCCCGACGGCATCCACATCATGAAAAAAGCCTTCACCGAAAATAAATACGACGGTTATATCACAAAGAAAAACACCGTCGTGTTCGGCGACGGCGAATTCGAATGCGACGTCACCCAGCTCTATCCCGGTTCGCATCTCGACGAAGAAGGTTATCTTATCACCGCGGAAGGAGAACAGCTCGACCTTACCGACACCGACGTGAAAGTCGAAGTCGGATTCCAGAGCATCGAGATCAGCGACAACGCCGAAGAAGGCGGAGCGCAGGGACATATCGTCTCCATCATTTACAAGGGCGACCACTATCAGGTCATCGTCCGCACCGAGGAGAACGAAGAAGATTACGTCCTCGACACGGAAGACCTGTGGAACGAGAACGACTTTGTCGGCGTGAAGATCGCACCCGAAAACATCCGTCTCACCCTCAAACAGGAGATCAAGCAAAAATGACAAAATTGCACTTTTCAAGAAAACAGCTCTGCATCCCGTATGCGCTGTTTCTCCTGCTCTTCGTCGTCATTCCCATGCTCATGATCCTCTTTTATGCGTTCACGGGCGAAGGGGCGGACGGCAGTCTCACCTTTACCTTCTCCAACTTCGCGAAATTCTTCACGAGCACGGCGAAACTTTCCACCCTTCTCATGAGCTTTACGATCGCCATCATCTCGACAGCGATCTGCCTGCTCATCGCCTATCCGCTTGCATATGTGCTCGCGCGCAGCAACTGGAAGAAAAAGAACGTGCTCCTCATGATCTTCATCATGCCCATGTGGATCAACTTCGTCCTGCGCATCACGGCTTTGCGCGAACTTCTCGATCTCATCGGACTGCTCGGCACGCAGAACTATCTCAACACGATCATCGGCATGGTGTACGACTTTCTGCCCTTCATGATCCTGCCCCTCTACACCACCCTCGAAAAGCTCGACAAGAGCTATCTCGAAGCGGCGGCGGACCTCGGCGGAAACAAATTCACCGTCTTCACGCGCGTGACCTTCCCGCTGTCCATGCCCGGCGTCATTTCGGGCATTACGATGGTGTTTATGCCGTCCATGACCAACTACGTCGTGAGCGACACGCTGAGCAACTTCAACATCACCATCCTCGGCAAACTCATCGACGAGTATTTCACGACCTACGACAACTGGCATATGGGATCCATGATCTCCATCATCCTGCTCGTCATCATCTTCCTCACCCTGCTCGCAACGGGCGGTTTTAAAGAAGATAAAAACAACGCGAGAGGTGCGAATTTATGGTAAGAAAAATTTTATCCGTCGCGCTCTGCGTCGCGGTGCTTCTGTTCATCTATTCCCCCATTCTCCTGCTCGTCGTTTACAGCTTCACGAGCGCAAACGTCATCGGAAAATGGGAAGGTTTTTCCTTCTCCCTTTACGGAGATCTGTTCCGCAACGCGGAGATCATGCAGATTCTGCTCAACACGGTCGTCCTCGCCCTCGTCGCCGCCGCGCTTTCGACTTTGCTCGGCACCGCGGGCGCGATCGGCATCTTTTACAGCAAAAAGAGAGTGGCGGCACCCCTGCGCGGCATTTCGCAGATCCCCGTCATCAACGCCGAGATCGTCACCGCGATCTCCCTCGCGCTCCTCTTTTCCATGGTCGCGTTCTACCGCACCTATTTCTCGCTCGTGATCGGACATATGGTGCTGTGTACGCCTTTCGTCGTGCTCTCCGTCATGCCTAAACTCAAGCAAATGGATCCCAACATCTACGAAGCGGCGCTCGACCTCGGCGCAGGCCCCACAACCGCCCTCTTCAAAGTCGTCATCCCGCAGATCTTTTCGGGGATCACGGCAGGATTTATGCTCTCCATCACCCTTTCCCTCGACGACTACATCGTAACGGCGTTCACAAAACCCAAGACTTTCGACACGATCAGCACCTACGTCTACAACGCCGTCAAAAACGGCACGAACAGCTCAACGCCCGCACTGCGCGCTCTCTCGGCACTCATCTTCGTCGTCATGATCGCAGCGGTGCTCATCCTCAACCTGAGAGTCAGGAAACACAGCGCAAAGGAGTCCGCAAAATGAAAAAAATGACACGCATACTCTCCTCCGTCGCTGCGGGCGCACTGCTTTTCACCTTCGCCGCCTCCGCGGCGGGGTGCGCGGGATCCTCTTCCAAAGGGAAAGTACTCCGCGTCTATAACTGGGAAGATTACATCTGCGAAGAAGACGACGAGGAATACGGCTATGTCGACCTTATCTCCGCATTCGAAAAAGAATACGAAGAACAGACCGGTACCCCCGTCACCGTCGAATACTCCACATTCGGCACCAACGAAAATATGTACAACGAGCTCAAGATCAACGCCGCCGGTTACGATCTTGTATGCCCTTCCGATTACATGATCATGAAAATGATCAAGGAAGATATGGTCGAACCCTTCTCCGAAGAATTCCTGACCGAGGGTGACTACGCGAAATACGCCTCCCCTTATATCAAAGGGATCTTCGAGACCAACACCGCCATGGTGAACGGCGAAGAAAAACCTTGGGCAGATTACGCTGTCGCCTATATGTGGGGCACGATGGGCTACGTCTATAACCCCGAACTCGTCGACAAGGAAGATCTTTCCAGCTGGGCAGGTATATGGAGCAAAAAATACGGCAATATGTCTACCATCAAAGACAGCGTTCGTGACTCCTACTTCCTCGGCGTCGCTTATGTTTACGGCGACGAGCTCACCGCACTTGCGCAGGAATATAAAAACGGCACGATCGACGAAAAAACGTACAACGCAAAAATCACCGAGATCATGAACCGCACCGACGAAGATACGATCGAATCTGTCAAAAACGCCCTGCTCGACCTCAAACAGTACCTCTACGGCTTTGAAGTGGACAGCGGCAAACAGGATATGATCACGGGCAAGATCTCCATCAACTTCGCATGGAGCGGAGACGCCGTCTACGCAATGGACGACGCGGAACCTATTTACGACGAAGAGACGGGCGCACTCATCTCAAAAGGCATTTACCTCAATTATGCGATCCCCGAAGAATGCTCCAATATCTGGTTTGACGGTTGGGTCATGCCCAAAGGCGCCAATACCGAACTTGCGGAAGCGTTCATCAACTTCCTCTCCCGCCCCGAAAATGCGGTCGCCAACATGAACTACATCGGCTACACGAGCGCGATCGCAGGCGACGCCGTCTATGAAGAAATGCTCGACTGGTATTCGGAAGGCGAAGAAGGCGACCTCGACGAAGAGGGAAATCCCCTCGTCAAATACGATCTCAACTACTTCTTCGCCGGCGTGGAAGGCGGAACCTACAACGACTACTCCATCTGGGTCTCCGAAGAGAGCCTGGACAGGCAGATCTTTGCGCAGTACCCCACCGAAGAAGTCATCTCCCGCAGCGCGATCATGCAGAATTTCTCCAACGAAGAAACCGCGGCGATCAACGAAATGTGGGAAGAAGTCAAAGGACTCCCCATTCCCGTATGGGCATACGTGGTCATCGCTGTCATCGCAGGCGTTATCGTCGTCGCCGCACTCTCCTATGTCTATAAAGGAAAACGCACGGCGGGCAAACCCAAAAAAGGCTATAAACTTTTGAAAAGAGGCGCATAAAACGCACAAATCAAAAACTGTAACTTCACAAAAGAGGCGCGTCAAGCGCCTCTTAAAGCCTTTATAAAGCAATTTATACGGCTAACAAAAAACTGTATATATTAACACAAACTATCGAGGGAAACGTATCTATGAAAAAACTCGTCATTATCGGACAAGGCCCCGCAGGCATTTCCGCAGCTCTCTACGCCGTGCGCGGAGGCGCGGATGTGACCATCGTCGCCAAAGACGGCGGCGCCCTGCAAAAGGCAGACCTCATACAAAATTATTACGGTTTCGAAAAGGGCATCTCCGCAAAAGAACTTATCCGCCAAGGCATCGCGCAAGCCGAAAACCTCGGCGTAAAAATCATCTCGGACGAAGTCTGCGGCGTCGAATTCGGCGCTGACGGCTATCTCGTAAAGACGCTCAAAAGCGAAATCGTCGCGGGCGCGGTCGTGATCGCCTGCGGCACATCGAGAAACATCCCCCCTATCAAAAATATCGGAGAATTTGAAGGAAAGGGCGTGAGCTACTGTGCCATCTGCGACGGATTCTTTTTCCGCGGCAAAAAAGTTGCCGTCATCGGAAGCGGCAACTACGCTCTCAACGAATATAACGTCCTTAAAAATATCATCGACGACGTAATCATCTGCACCAACGGAGAAACGCCGGCGTTTTCCGCTTCGCAAGCCCCCGTGGACGAAAAAAAGATCGTCTCCTTCCAAGGAGACGAGATCATCAGAAAAATCGTCTTTGCGGACGGGAGCGAACGGGAGATCGACGGCGTGTTTATTGCATGCGGCTCGGCGGGTGCTTTTGAACTCGCAAAAAAACTTGGGCTGGAAACGGCAAACAACAAGATCGTGACGGACGAAAAACGCGCCACCAATATTCCCGGCATTTTTGCCGCAGGCGACTGCGTGACAGGATTGCAACAGATCGCCAAAGCCGTATATGACGGCATGATCGCAGGAACGGAAGCCCTTAAATATCTGAAACAAACGAGCTGACACACCGCAACATACGCGATCGCACGCACGGCACTCATCCAAGTGCATTGACCGCACCCGCAACGCGTCGACAACAGTACCTACGACCGCACCCGCAAACACGTCGGTAACGGCACCTACAACTGCGCCCCATAGTTCGACAGCGCATACAGTTACGCCCAATCGTTACCAGCCAGCTCAGGTGTTTTCTACCACTGTTAAGACGACAGCGTTGCGCCAAAAATTTTTATCTCTCTGCTTCCACGTTTGCGCAGGGCACATTCAACTCGCCTTCGAACAACAAGGCTCCCTTAAAACCAAGGGAGCCTTGTTGTTTTATAAAAAGACATATTATGTCACACATACTACTCTGTAAATTACGTAAATCAACGATTTGAAAGAGCTTTTTCAGCTTTTTTTACATCTTCGTCCTCAGCCTCTCGAAATGAGCCATACGGAAATTCCAATGCAAGTTCTTCGTATTTTTGCTCACATAGTTTTCGAAAAGGCAGAAAACGCAACCCGACCCCCCATCGCTTCGCAAGAGAGGCAAGCGCGATCAGCTTTTCTTTTGCGTCGTTCTTATCGGGCACCAAGACATTGGTCGCCTCCGCTTTACAGCCGACTTCTTTGCAAGCCGCAAAAAAACTGTCGTAAACAGCCAAATCGTCAGATTCCTGATTTTTGATATCCACCACGACGCCGTCAAGCGATGCCAGAATTTCCCTGTCGCAAATATGACCGTTGGTTTCCGCGATCACATGGATCCCTTCCGCCTTCAGAAGAGCAACGAGTTCGAGCAAAAAAGTTTTCTGCAAAAACGGCTCGCCGCCCGAAAGCGTCACTCCGCCCCTTTTGAAGTAAGGTTTATAGCGTCGCAATTTTTCAAACAGCGCCTCCGCCGTATAGCGCTCTCCCTTATTATAGAGCGTTTCGGGATTATGGCAGAACGGACAACGAAGGTTGCACCCCGAAAAAAACACGACGCAACGAAGCCCTGCCCCGTCCACGCCCGAACCGCAGTAAACCGAATCCACAAACCCGTCAGTCTCTTTCTGCGAGCATGTTTGCCTTAACGCATCTACCCACTTGTACCTTTGCTCTTTTATTTCTTCCCGATTCTTTCTTTGTTTGTCCGCTTCTTCCCTCTTGTTTGTTTGTTCGTCCATAATTCTCCCCGCAGAAAAAACTGCCTGCAACTTTTTTATTCAAAAAACGGAACCGATGCCGTTCACACCGATCCCGCATTTTTGCCGCACGGCACAACGATTTCATTTCGCACCGAAAACGCTTTCATATTGCTCTATGAGAACAAACACGCGTTTGCCGACGGCTCTCCTGAAAAATTTTTATTTTGTATGCACGCGTTTCCCAAAGCGCAAAAACGCGCGCATACATCAACTGTTGAGATCGGCTTTATACTCTGCCGTGATACGTGCGTTTGAGGACTTCCAGCTGATGCGCCTTAGAAAGCTTATGGAAGTTCACCGCATAACCCGAAACGCGGATGGTCACGTTCGGATACAGTTCGGGATGTTCCATCGCCGCAACCAGTTTTTCACGGTCAAACACGTTCACGTTGAGATGATGCGCGCCCTGCCCGAAATACCCGTCAAGCATATCCGCCAGGTTCTGCACGCGCTCCTCTTCGTTTGCCCCCAAAGCGGAAGGCACGATCGAGAAGGTGTTGGAAATGCCGTCGCGGCAATATTCATACGGAAGTTTTGCCACGGAATTGAGAGAAGCCAATGCGCCGTTCACGTCGCGGTTGTGCATCGGGTTTGCACCCGGTGCAAACGGCTCGCCCGCCGCTCTGCCGTCGGGCGTTGCACCCGTCTTTTTGCCGTACACGACATTCGATGTGATCGTGAGCACGGAAAGCGTATGCTTGGCGCCGCGGTATGCGGGCGTCTTTTTCAGCTGATCGGAAAACTCTTTGAGAAGGTCTACCGCAATCGCGTCGACACGGTCGTCGTCGTTGCCGTATTTCGGAAAATCCCCTTCCGTTTTGAAGTCAAAGATGATGCCTTCGTCGTTATAGACGGGCGTGACAGACGCATATTTGATCGCCGAAAGAGAATCTGCCGCAACGGAAAGCCCCGCAACGCCGCAGGCGAGGAAGCGTTCCACTTCCGTGTCGTGCAGTGCCATCTGTATCTTTTCATAGGCGTATTTGTCGTGCATATAATGAATGACGTTGAGCGTGTTTACATACAGATCGCAAAGCCATGCAATATATTTCGAGTACGCCGCGCGCACCTTTTTATAATCGAGTTTGCCTGTAAAACTCTCGCCGACGGGGCCGAGCTGTTTGCCGCTCTTTTCATCCTTGCCGCCGTTGAGGGTGAGCAGGAGCAGTTTTGCAAGGTTGCAGCGCGCGCCGAAAAACTGCATCTGCTTGCCGATCTTCATCGCGGAAACGCAGCAGGCAATGCCATAATCATCTCCATAGATCGGACGCATCAGATCGTCGTTTTCATATTGGATCGCGTCCGTATCGACGGAAACTTTCGCACAGAAAACTTTGAAAGCTTCGGGAAGTTTTTCCGACCAGAGCACGGTGAGATTGGGCTCGGGCGCAGGCCCCAGATTGTAGAGCGTGTTGAGAATGCGGAAAGAAGTTTTCGTCACGAGCGTCCTTCCATCCTCACCCATGCCGCCGATGCTCTCCGTGGTCCATGTGGGATCGCCGCCGAAAAGATCGTTGTATTCGGGCGTTCTGAGCTGGCGCGTGATGCGCAGTTTGATGACAAAATCATCGATCAGTTCCTGCGCGGCTTCCTCCGTCAGTGTGCCGTCTTCCAGATCGCGGCTGATATAGATGTCAAAGAAGGTGGAGACCCTGCCGAGACTCATCGCAGCGCCGTTCTGCTCTTTGATCGCCGCCAGATAAGCAAAATACGTCCATTGGATCGCCTCTTTCGCGTTCTTTGCAGGCGCGGAGATGTCGATGCCGTAAAGGAGCGCCATGTCTTTGAGCTTTTTCAAAAAATCGATCTGCTTGAAGAGTTCTTCCAACGCACGGATATTCTTCTCGTCCATGAGTCGCTTTCCGTACGCGCGGCGATCCTTCTCCTTCTCTTCGATGAGTTTATCCACGCCGTACAGCGCGACGCGCCTGTAATCGCCGATGATCCTGCCTCTTCCGTACGCATCGGGAAGCCCCGTCAGAAGCCCCGCGTGACGCAGAGCCTTCATGTCGTCCGTGTAGACATGAAACACGCCGTCGTTGTGCGTCGTCTTATAGCTGAATTCTTCTTCCACCTTGTCGGAAAGTTTATAGCCGTAAGCCTCGCAGGACTGACGTGCCATACGAATGCCGCCGAACGGATTGACGCCGCGCTTCAACGGCGCGTCTGTCTGCAACCCCACGATCAGCTCGTTTTCTTTGTCGATATATCCAGCAGGATAGGTCAGAAGCGAAGACACGCGCTCGGTATCGATATCGAGCACGCCGCCTTTGTCGCTCTCCTCTTTCAATAGCGCATTGACCTTTTCCATCATCTTTTTCGTGCGCGCCGTAGGTCCTGCCAGAAACGCACCGTCGCCCTCGTACGGGGTATAATTTGTCTGAATAAAGTCGCGCACATTGATCTCTTCTTCATATGCGCCCGCTTTGAATTCACGCTTTGCCATATTCTCAACGCCTCCCGAAATTTTTGACAATAAAAAAACCTGCGCAGCTTCATACAAAACTGCCCAGGTGGTCGGCTCCGACGCCTTTCGCTCCCCTGCGGTTGCCCGCTTATACCACCAGTTGCGAAAAGCCATGTTTCAAACACAAGATATAGTGTCTGCGCTTTTATTTATTATCTGTATATAGTATAAGCCATAAACACGTTTTTGTCAAACGAATGCACGAAGATTTCTCTGAGAATTTTATGCAAAACCGCGCCGAAGAAAGCGCGGTTTTGCCATACATTCCGTCAAAAACGGCGTTATCCTCTGTCCGAAAACATTTTATATCGGCAAAATACCCCGTGCCGCTGTCCTTTGGAAACACCGACGCGCGGTATTCTTAGCCGCTTCGACACGTAATTCTGCGATGCAACTCACAAAAGCTGTTTTCTCTGCTCTTCTTCCGAAAGAACGGAAAGGTATTTCGGAGCGATGTCAAAGACCGTGACAGCGCCCGTTTTGCCCTCTTTATGCAGCCTGTAAACGGCGCGCGCATACGCGACAAGGACGCTCGACGTAAATTCGGGATTGCTGTCCAGCTTCAGCGAAAACTCCATCAAAAACTTGTTGTCCGCCGCAGACTTGCCCGAACGGAGCACCAATCCGCCGTGCGGAATACCCGCATGATCGCGCAGGAGCTCCTCTTTGCTGATAAAATGCACCGTCGTGTCGTAATCGGCAAAATAATTGGGCATTTCCTTGATCTCTTTTTCAATGCGCGCTTTGTCCGCGCCCTCTTTCGCGACGACATAGCATTCGCGCGTGTGTTTTTCGCGCGTGGTAAGCTCGGGATTTTCACCCTTTCTCACCCTTTCCAGCGCGCTCTCCACGGGAACGGTATACTGACGCGCGTCTTCCACCCCTTCGATGCGGCGGATCGCGTCGCTGTGTCCCTGGCTCACGCCCCTGCCCCAGAAGGTGTAGCTGTTCCCGTCCGCGAGCGATGCGCCGAAATAGATCCTCGCCAGAGAGAAAAGACCCGGATCCCAACCAACGCTCATCGCGCCGACATGCGCGGAAGCCTTTGCCGCCTTGTCGATCGCAGAAAAATGTTCGGGGATCTTCGCGTGCGTATCGAAACTGTCCACGATATTGAACAAAGAAACGACTTCCGCCGACTGTTTGGGCAGGTCCGTCGCGCTTCCGCCGCAGAGGATCATCACGTCGATCTTGCCGACATAGTTCTTCATGTCTTCGTATTTTTCCACCTTGACGGGAAGAACGGTCTTTACCGAGGCGGGATCCCTGCGCGTAAACACAGCGACGATCTCCGTATCGGGATTCTGAGAAGACGCATACTGCACCCCTCTGCCGAGGTTGCCGTACCCGACAATGCCTATCCTGATCTTGTCCATTTTTTATTCTCCGTTAAAAGATTTTTTACTGTATAAGTTTACCGCGAAGCACAAAAAAAGTCAAGCGGACAACGCCGCCTGACTCTCCTCGCGATCCTTTCGGATCAGATTTTTTCTTCGGCGAGGACCTCTCCGTCCAGCGCCTTTAAGGTCATGGCACCTTCTTCCAGCAAAAGATAGGCGCGCGCCGTGCCGTTTTTCGGCAGGGAAACCGAACCGGGGTTTGCGACCAGAACGCCCTTTTTCCGCTCGATAAACGAGGTATGATAATGCCCGTAAACAAAAGCGTCTTTACTGTTTTTGGGGAGGTTATCGATACAGTATCTGTCCCCGTGCTGTAAAAAGACCTGCTTGTTTCCGCTGACAAGCACCGCTTCCGAAACAAATTCGAAATCGGAGATCATTGTGTCGACGTCGCTGTCGCAATTTCCCTTCACGACCAGAAGCCTGTCCGTGAGCGCATTGAGAATTTTTGCGACCCCGAGAGGATCGTAGCCCTCGGGAAGCGGATTGCGCGGCCCGTGGTTGTAAATGTCGCCGAGAAGGACAAGAAGATCCGCACGCTCTTCTTCAAAACGCCGCGCCAGCAATTCCATATAATAGCGAGAACCGTGTATATCGGATGCGATCAGAAATTTCATAAGCAATTATTTAACGATAAATTTGTATGCCGTAACGGAATGATAGATCTGATTTTTCTCATAGAACGCACTGCCGAGCGCATCATATTCGGGGCAGTTCACGCAATTCGGAATACACTGCGTTTCCATGCAAAAACCGTAGTTCTTGTTGTAATAAGCGGATTTGCCGTTCTGCGCAAGACCGTTACCCGTGTAGAGCTGAACGGCGGGCATATCGGTATACACTTCCATGACAATGCCGCTCTTTTCGCTTTCCGCTTCCGCAATCTTGCCGTACACGCCCGCAGGCTTGTTGCAGACAAAATTGATATCGTAACCGCCGCCCGCACGAATATCGGGATCGTCCGTATCGTTGATCCGCTCACCGATCCTTCTCGGTTTTCTGAAATCGAAGGGCGTCTTTTCCACGTCCTTGAAATCGCCGTGCGGGATCAGGTTCTCGTCCGTAGGCGTGACCCTGTCCGCATCGATCGTGAGGAAGGTATCCAAAACATTGCCCGTGCCTTCCCCGTCAAGGTTAAAATACGCGTGGTTGGTCATATTGATCGCCGTCTTTTTGTCGGACATTGCCGCATAGTCGATCTTCAATTCCCCGTTCACAAAGGTATATTTGACCTGCACTTTCAGGTTTCCGGGATAATTTTCCTCCATGTCGGCACTCGTCGTGCTGAGCGACAGCACATTTCCGTCAGGACCTTCGAACACAAAATCCCAGATCTTCTTGTCAAAACCTTTTTTGCCGCCGTGCAGATGATTGCCCCTGTCGTTGCAATAGAGCTGATAACTCTCCCCGTCGATGACGAGGTGTCCTTTCTCTATACGGTTGCCGAAACGCCCGATCAGCGCGCCGAGATACCCGCCGTTCTTTTCATAACCTGCCACATCGTTATAGCCGAGAATGACGTCGACAGGATTTCCGCTCTTATCCGCAATTTTCAGGGATTGGATGATACCCCCGAGACTGAGAATAACCGCTTCGTTGTTGCCGTCTTTGATGGTAAAAGCAAGGACTTCCTTCCCTTCCGCTGTTTTACCGAATACACGCGAATGAATCATATTTCTACCTCCTCTATTTTTCAACCGAAAAGCAAAATTTACTTCAAAAGTTCGTCCATGTCAAGGCGGATCGCACCCGGCTTTCTTACGTTCGCCGTGAACACGTTTTCTTTACCGAAGATCCCGGACATCTCCGCGACGTAATTTCCGACTTCGGCATCCGCAAGATACGCAAGGATCGTACCCGCAAAACCGCCGCCGTGCACGCGCACCGCGCCGTCTTTCATGATCTTATCGGAAATATGGATCGCCAGCGTCACGGGCTGTTCGCAGCTTCCCGGAACAAAACAGTTTTGCAGACAGTTCAGACTGCTCTTGCCCGATTCCTCGATCGCCTGCAAAAATCCCGCCGTCTTGCCCGCTTTCAGCGCCGCAGCCGCCGCGTCGACGCGGTCGTTCTCCTCATAGAAATGGCAGGCGCGCAAAATCGCGCGTTCGCTGACCTTCTTGCGCAATTCGGGGATCGCCGCATAAAATTCTTTCACGTCCACATCGCGGAGGAACTGCTTTCCGAAGCAGTTTGCAACTTCATGCATCTCCGTCTTGATCGCCGCATAATGCTCGGTGAGCGCCGCGTGCGAGCCGCCCGTATTGGTGATGACCAGCGTATATCCTTCGGGCGCGGCGAGCGTTTCGATCACGGGTGCGGAAGGATCGCAAAAATCGATCTTGTTGATGCCGCCCAGAGAAATGCCCGACTGATCGAGAAGCCCGCAGGGTTTCCCGAAATAAACATTTTCCGCAAACTGCGAAATGATGGCTTTATCCACTTTTCCGAGCGCGCCGCCCAGATATAAATCGTTAAGGATCTCGGAAATGAGCAATTCGAACGCCGCAGACGAAGATACGCCCGCTCCGCGGAAAATGGTGCTCTCCGTGACGGCGGTAAAGCCCCCTACATCGTAGCCGCGGTCTTTGATCGCCTTCACCACGCCGCGCGCCAACGCAACGCTCTTGCCGTATTCCGCCTTATTCACTTCAAGGTCGGTTACTTTCAGAGAAAAAGGAGGGAACCCCACAGAATGAATGCTGATCACGCCGTCGTCCGTTTTCGCGACCGCCGCAAGAACGTCGCAGCTGATCGCCGCCACGAGCACTTTGCCGTGATTGTGATCGGTATGATTGCCGCAAATCTCCGCCCTGCCCGAAGAAGAATAAAAACACTCGGGCTTTTTTCCCGTAAGGGATTCGAATTGCGCGGACAGCTTTTCCGCGCGGCAGGCAAATTCCTGTTTGTTCGCCCCTGCGCCGTACAGATCTTTGAGTTCCATAGCTTAAACCTTTCCTCAATATATTTAATAATTTTAAACGGGAGAACGATCACCGTTCTCCCGTTTATTATAACATGCTTTTGCCCGAATGTAAACGGATTTTTTTATTTATTCTGCGGAATATCGGGAATGGAAGCAAATCCTTTGGCGAGATCTTCGTCCGTAGGGATATAGTCCTTCATCGTTCCGTCGTTATACTGTTTGTACGCAGACATATCGAAATAACCCGTGCCCGTGAGCCCGAAGAGGATCCTCTTTTTCTTGCCCGTCTCCTTGCATTTGAGTGCCTCGTCGATCGCGACGCGGATCGCATGACTGGATTCAGGCGCAGGCAGTATGCCTTCAGTGCGCGCGAAATATTCTGCCGCCTCGAAGACCTTGCTCTGTTCCACCGCAACCGCACGCATCAGCCCCTCGTGATACAGTTCGGAAACGATCGGGCTCATGCCATGATAGCGAAGCCCGCCTGCATGGTTGGGCGCAGGCATAAAGCCGCAGCCCAGCGTATACATTTTTGCGAGCGGCGTGATCTTCGCACTGTCGCAGAAATCGTACACGAATTTGCCGCGCGTAAGCGAAGGACAGCTCGCAGGCTCCACGCCGATGAATTCCGTCTCGTTCTTACCCGCGATCTTGTCGCCCATGAAAGGAGCGATCAACCCGCCGTAGTTGGAACCGCCGCCCACGCATCCGATGACAAGGTCGGGTGTGATGCCGTATTTATCCAGCGCGGCTTTGCTTTCCAGTCCGATGATCGACTGGTGCAAAATGACATGGTCGAGCACACTGCCGAGTACATAACGGCAAGAATCGGAAGTGACCGCCTTCTCCACCGCTTCACTGATCGCACAACCCAAAGAGCCGCCCGTCCCCGGAAATTCGGCAAGGATCTTGCGCCCCGCCGCCGTCGTATCCGAAGGCGAAGGGATGACCTGCGCCCCGTAGGTGCGCATGACCTCTTTGCGGTGCGGTTTCTGCTCGCTGGAAACTTTGACCATATACACGATGAGATCCAGCCCGAAATACGCCGTCGCCATCGACAGCGCCGTGCCCCATTGCCCCGCGCCCGTTTCGGTCGTGACAGATTTCAGACCCTGTTTCTTTGCATAGTACGCCTGCGCAACGGCGGAATTCAGCTTGTGCGACCCTGAAGTATTGTTGCCCTCTAACTTGTAATAGATCTCGGCGGGCGTGCCGAGCGCTTTTTCCAGGCAATACGCCCTGACCAGCGGCGACGGACGGTACATCTTGTAAAAATCGCGGATCTCTTCGGGAATATCCACATAGAGATCGGTCATGTTCAATTCCTGCTCCACGCAATCGTCGCAGAAAACGGGTTTCAGATCGTCCGCCGAACAGGCTTTCAGCGTCGCGGGATTCAAAAAAGGCTCGTGCTTCTTTTTCATCGCCGCATTCAGGTTATACCACTGCCGAGGGATCTCCTCTTCAGACAGATACGTTTTGTAAGGAATCGGTTGTTTTGCCATAGGTTTACCCTCCTGATAAATATTTTTTGACAAAAAAAAGACACGGTTATACTCGCTTGGGACGAATAAACCGTGTTGCCACCCAAATTCACAGCGCCGATGCGCGCCGCCTCGTTGCAGGTACCATCATACCTTCTTTCTGTAACGTGAAAGACACGTCGGACACTACTCGAAACTCTTTCGCACCCGCCCTCGGTAACCCATTCACTCCGCATCGGACTGCCTTCATCACACCGCCGAAAGCTCTCTGTAAATCCGTTGTAGCAAAGCTACTCTTCTACCTCATCGGTTTTTTTCAGAATATCACACTTTTTTTCGGTTGTCAAGAATTTTTTGCAAAAAAAATCAAAAAATTTTTCAAACGCATCTTTCGGGCTTAAAACGCGCAAAACCGTGCAAACTGTTTGCATGAAGAAAATTTCGACAGTCCTGCTGTGTCTCCTTTTATTGGCGCCCCTGCACTTCTCGCAAATTTCACGACACTCATCTGCGGAATCCGCGGCTCGGCCTTCCTCGGAAATTTCGCGCTGCGCGGCAGACGAAGCGGTCAAAGAAATATTCCTGACTTTCGACGACGGCCCCACCGATTCGGTGACACCGAAAGTGCTCGATATCCTCGCAGAAGAAAAAGTAAAAGCCACCTTTTTCGTCACGGGACGACAGATCAAAGGCCGCGAAAAAATCATCGAACGCATCGCAAACGAAGGGCACATTCTCGGCATTCATACCTTTACGCACGAATACGCTAAGATCTACGCATCGTCGTCCTCGCTTCTGCGCGACATCGAAAAATGCAGGCATGAGATCACCCGCGTGTTGCCGGATTACCGAGGCAAACTGTACCGCTTCCCCGGAGGTTCGTTCATGCACCCCGAATACAGAGAAGCGGTCGGCCGCGCGGGCTATCGCTATTACGACTGGAACGCCATGACAGGCGACGCCGAAGGCGCATATACCTCCAAGCAACTGCTCGAAAACGCCATTCGATCAAGCAAAGGAAAAAGCCGTGTCGTTCTTTTGATGCACGACGGCATCACAAAAAGCAAAACCGCAGAAGCACTTCCTGCCGTCATAAAATACTTTAAAGAAGAAAATTTTACTTTTTCAGTTTTATAATTCTCGGCAACGACAAGGCGGCACCCGTTCCGGCGCCGCCTTGTCGTTTATAAGATCCGAAATTTCGCCCGCTCATTCTGATCATTCTGAGATTCTGCCGAACGCTCAGCGATTCGGTCTGAACGCGCGGCGGTTTATCCCACATACCTTGCTTCTCAAAACGCGTCACAGCCTGTCCCGCATACACAGTGTTTTTTCACGAACG
>CALVSU010000009.1 GCA_944359385.1 uncultured Clostridia bacterium
GGTATTCCCGAGGAAAAGGACGACTGCGGGAGCGGCGCCTGCGATGCGGATGGCGTTGTTCCCCGCGCGATCCGCGCATTGAAAAAATATCAGAGGGAAAGCGGAGCGGATTTTCTGATCGCGGCGGATATCTGTCTTTGCGAATATACTTCGCACGGGCACTGCGGTTTGCTGAAAGACGGCGAGGTGGACAACGACGCGTCTCTGCCCGTCCACGCGCGCGCGGCGGTTGCCGCCGCGCGCGCGGGAGCAGATATGATCGCGCCTTCGTCCATGATGGACGGTGTGACCGAGGCGATCAGGCTTGCGCTCGACGAAGCGGGGTTTGCCTATCTGCCGATCATGGGTTACAGCGCGAAATTTGCGTCTGCTTTTTACGGACCTTTTCGCGATGCGGCGGAATCTGCGCCGCAGTGCGGTGACAGGAAATCTTATCAGATGGATTTCCGCAATGCTCGTGAAGCGATGCGCGAGCTTGCCGCGGACGAAGAGGCGGGCGCGGACATTCTGATGGTAAAGCCCGCGCTGGCCTATCTCGATCTTGTGCGCGAAGCGCGCGCAAGAACGGACAAGCCGATCGCTGTCTACAACGTGAGCGGAGAATATTCCATGGTCAAGGCGGCGGCGAAAGAAGGCTGGATAGACGGAGAGCGCATAGAAGAGGAGATCCTGACTTCTTTTTTCAGGGCGGGGGCAGATATCGTGATCAGCTATCATGCGCTGGATTACGCATTGCGGAAAAATGGTAAAAATCGATGAAACATACAAGATCGGAAACATTGTTTGTCGAGGCGCAAAAGGTGTTGCCGGGCGGGGTGAACTCGCCCGTGCGCGCGTTCGGCGCGGTGGGGAGAAAGCCGCTCTTTATCGAGCGCGGCGAAAAGAGCAAGATACTCGATGCCGACGGAAACACATACATCGACTATGTCATGAGCTGGGGGCCGCTGATCCTGGGGCATGCGCACGAAGACGTCGTCAGGGCAGTGACGGACGCCGCGAAGGACGGACTTTCTTTCGGCGCGCCCACGGGGCGGGAAACGCAGCTTGCCGAAGAGATCTGTTTTGCGACGGGGGCGGAAACGGTACGGCTCGTCAGTTCGGGTACGGAGGCGGTGATGTCCGCTGTCCGCCTTGCCCGCGGATATACGGGCAGAGACAAGATCATCAAATTCGAAGGAAATTATCACGGGCACTCGGACGGGCTTTTGGTCAAGGCGGGTTCGGGCTGTCTTACGGGCGCTTCTCCCGACAGTCTCGGCGTGCCCGCTTCGTTTGCGTCGGAAACGCTCGTCGCTTCATATAATGACGAAGAGAGCGTGCGCGCCCTCTTTGAGGCGAATATAGGAAAAGTTTCCTGCGTCATCGTCGAGCCTGTGGCGGCGAACATGGGCGTCGTGCCGCCGAAAGCGGGCTTTTTGGAAAGTTTGCGCGCGCTTTGCGACAAAAACGGCGCACTGCTTCTCTTCGACGAAGTGATCACGGGCTTTCGCATCGCTTACGGCGGGGCGGCGGAACGGTACGGCGTCAGACCCGATCTTTGGGCGTTCGGCAAGATCGTGGGCGGGGGAATGCCGCTTGCCGCCTATGCGGGCAGACGTGAGATCATGCGCATGGTCGCGCCCGCAGGGAGAGTTTATCAGGCGGGCACGCTTTCGGGAAATCCTGTGGCGACCGCGGCGGGGCTTGCGACTCTTCGCATTCTTCGGGAAAACAGAGAGAATATCTATCCCGCTTTGGAAGAGAAAGGCGCGGCGCTCGAAGCGGCTTACAAAAGCGCGGGGATCCCCGTCAATCGCGTCGGTTCCTTGCTTTCGCCTTTTTTTGCTCAAAAGGCGCCCGAAAGTTACGCGGATGTGCTTACTGCGGATCTCGGCGCGTTTGCCGCATATTTCGGCAAGATGCTGGATGCGGGGATCTACGTCGCACCGTCGCAGTTCGAGGCGATGTTCGTGTCTGTGGCGCATACAAGCAAAGATATAGAACAGACCTGCCGCGCGATCCTTGATCGCTGAAAAAGAGACTCTTGGCCCGCTTTTTGCGGTTTGTTTTGTTTGCTCTTTACAATTTGTTCAGCGTGCTTTTGCAATTCGTTTTGTCTGCTTTTCGGGAAGGTATTGCAATTGCGCCGCGATGTGATATAATAGAGAGGAAGAAAAACGTCTCAGGAAAGGCGCCGTGTGAAACGGCGCGGTAAAGGAGAGAAATTATGCGTCAGCTCGGGATGTTTGAAAACAGCCGCTCGGAACCGCTTGCCGCGCGGCTGCGCCCGCGCGATCTGTCGGAATTTTGCGGGCAGAAACACCTTTTGGGGGAGGGAAAGGTCCTTCGGCGGCTGATCGAGAGCGACGGCATCGGTTCTATGATCTTCTGGGGACCTCCGGGCGTCGGGAAAACGACGCTTGCGCGCATCATTGCCAACAGGACAAAGGCAAAATTCATCGATTTTTCCGCCGTCACGAGCGGCATCAAAGAGATCAAGCAGGTGATGGAAGAGGCGGAAAAGGGCAGGGTGTTCGGGGAAAAGACCATCCTTTTTGTCGACGAGATCCACCGTTTCAATAAGGCACAGCAAGACGCGTTTTTGCCCTATGTGGAACGGGGGAGCATCATCCTGATCGGTGCGACGACGGAAAATCCTTCTTTTGAGGTCAACGGGGCGCTGCTTTCGCGCTGTAAGGTCTTTGTCCTGCAAGCGCTTTCCGCGGAAGAGCTTGTCGGGCTTTTGCACCGCGCTCTTACCGACGAGCGCGGTTTCGGCGATCAGAAAGTCGAGATCTCCGACGAACTTGTGGGGGCGATCGCAAATTTTGCGAACGGCGACGCGCGTGCGGCTCTTTCCACTTTGGAAATGGCGGTTCTGAACGGCGATACGGACGGGGATAAGACGGTCGTTACGCGTGAAATCGTCGAGCAGTGCATTTCGCAGAAATCACTCCTTTATGACAAGAACGGGGAAGAGCATTACAATCTCATTTCCGCTCTGCACAAATCCATGCGCAACTCCGATCCCGATGCCGCCGTTTACTGGCTGGCGCGTATGCTGGAAGCGGGGGAAGATCCGCTGTATGTGGCGCGGCGCATCACGCGGTTTGCAAGCGAAGATGTAGGGCTTGCCGATCCGCGCGCGCTGGAGATCGCCGTCGCCGCGTATCAGGCATGCCACCTGATCGGAATGCCCGAATGCAGCGTACATCTGACGGAAGCGGTCGTATATCTTTCTCTCGCACCCAAGTCGAACGCCCTTTATATGGCCTATGAGCGGGCGAAAAAGGACGCGCTTTCCATGCTTGCCGAACCTGTGCCGCTGGTGCTTCGCAACGCGCCGACCAGACTGATGAAGGAGCTTGATTACGGCAAGGGGTATCAATACGCGCACGATACGCGCGAAAAGCTTACGGATATGCAATGCCTGCCCGATTCCCTCAAAGGAAAGGAGTATTATTTCCCGACGGAAGAGGGGACGGAAGCGCGTTTCGGGGAACGGCTGACCGCGATCAAAAAATGGAAAAAAGAGGCGCAGAAAAAGCCGAAAGGAGAAAAAGATGAGTAAAGTTCTGGTTGCATATTTCTCGCATGAAGGGATGAACTATCTTGGCGGCAAGATCGCAGAACTGAAAAAGGGCAATACCCGCAAGGTTGCGGAAAAGATCGCGGCGCGTACGGGCGGGGATCTTTTCCGCATAGAGACGGTTGAAAAATATCCCTACGAATACCGCGAATGTGTGGAACAGGCAAAGCGGGAGGCGGCGGAGGATGCGCGACCGCGGCTTGCAAAATGTGCGGACGTCAGCGGATACGATCATATTTTTCTGGGTTATCCCAACTGGTGCGGTACCATGCCCAAACCCGTTTGGACGTTTTTATCGGGCGGCGATTTTTCGGGAAAACATATATATCCTTTTTGCACGCATGAAGGGAGCGGCGAGGGAAGAAGCGTAAAAGACATGGAGATGCTGTGTAACGGGGCGGAAATATCGCGGGTGCTCGCAGTGCGCGGAGGTATGGCAGATTCGTCAGACGGGGCGATCGATCGGTGGCTGGAAGATGTTTTTACCAGATAAACGAAGTACTATGCGTGGCATAAACGGCGTATTTTTTGAGAATCATACAAAAGGAGTTGTACAATGAAGGACGATAAAGACAAAAAGAAAGCAAATACGAAAGAACAGAAAAAACAGGAAACCGCAAAGGAAAAATCCAAAAAGAAAGAGGATGCGCAGGAAAAGTCCGTTGCCAAAAATTATCACGTGGCATCCCGTGCGGATGGCAAGTGGCAGGTCAAGCTCGCCAAGGGAGAAAAGGCAATCAAACTTTTCGATACGCAGGCGGAAGCGATCGCATATGCAAAGTCGCTTGCAGGGCGGCAAGAGGCTTCCATCTCCATTCACAAAAAAGACGGCAGTATGCGCAAGCAGAAATATTGATACTCTTTGCTGCGTATCGTCTTGCCTGCGGAGAACAACGCGGAACCGATAAGACTTTCTGTGTTTCCTCGGTTTGTACGCGGTGCGGAGAAAACTTTATTTTTACATCCCCGAAAGGCAGGCCTTTACGGGGGTGTTTTTTGTCGCGGAAAGGAGAAACCCATCTTTTCGGAGTAAAAGGAAAGTTGCGGAATAAAAACAAAAAATTGCCTCATACTTCTAACGAAACCGACGGCGCGGATTTTCCCGTCGGTAAAAGGGAGGAAATATGAAAGCAACGGGAATCGTGAGAAGGATCGACGAATTGGGGAGAGTTGTGATCCCCAAGGAGATCCGCCGCACGCTCAGGATCAAGGACGGCGATCCGCTTGAAATTTTTACGGACAGGGACGAACTGATGCTCAAAAAGTACTCGCCCATCGCGACGCTTGAAAAATTTTCGGAAGGCACGACAAGGTCGCTGAGCGATCTGAGCGGATACCTCGCCGTCATTTCGGATACGGATGAGGTCTTGTTCGCATCCGGCGACGGGCGCAAGGAATTTGCGAAAAAGCATATCTCCGAGCATTTGGAAAAGATCATGCGCGACCGTCGCAGCTATATCGCAAACGTATCGGAAGGCGGGGTCGTGGTGCCGATCGCAGAGGGAGCGGATTTCAACGCGACGGCGGAGATCATTGTGCCGATCGTGGCGGGCGGAGACTGTCTTGGCGCGGTGACGCTTCTCACGGATAAAGAAGGAGAAAAAATGGAAAACGGCGCCTTGAAACTTTGCCGCCTGACGGCAGACATCCTCGCCAATCAGTTTGACTGAGCGAACGGGCGGAAGGCTCCGACGGAGAGGGAAAAAGAGCCGATAGGGCTGAGGCTCCGACGGAGCGGAAAAAACGGGGGCGAAGCGGCGCTTCGGCTTCGTCTACATATGAGAGAACAGAGTTTTATCAAAGGCGCGCTCATCATCTCGGTCGGCGGAATCGTCGCCAAGATCCTGGGCGCGTTTTACAGGATCCCTTTGACAAATATTCTGGGCGGGGAAGGCATGGGGATCTATCAAATGGTGTATCCGCTCTATTGTCTTCTTCTGACCCTTTCGGCGACGGGCATTCCTTCGGGGCTGGCGCGCATCGTCGCGGAAGCGGATGCGCGCGGAAACGGGGCGAGAGCGTCCGCGGTCCTGCGCCGCGCGCTTGTCCTGTTTGCCGCGATCGGGCTTGCGGGCAGTGCGCTGATGTTTGCGCTTGCGCCCGCCATGAGCGCTGCACAGCGCGAGGCGGGCGCGGTGACGGCTTACAGAATGCTTGCGCCGAGTGTGTTTGCCGTTTCCGTCGTGTCCTGTTTCAGGGGTTACTTTCAGGGAAAAGGAAATTTCCTCCCCACGGCGCTTTCGGAGATCTTTGAGCAGATCGTAAAAATTTCTCTCGGTCTGTATTTTGCTTATGCTTACCGCGGAGACACGGTACGGGCGGTCGCATATTCGCTTCTTGCCGTTACGGTCAGCGAAGGCGCGGCGGCGTTTTTCATGATCGCCTGCGGCTGGTTTTCGGCGCGCGCAAGGCGCGCGCCGCTCTATTCCGAGCGTTCGGAAAAGGTAAAAGTTACTTCTCTCTTGCGTTTTATCCTGCCCGTCGCCGTTGCGGCGGGGGTGTTGCCGCTTTCCAATATTCTCGACAGCATCATCATCGTCAATCTGACGGGAAGGTATGCGGGCAATGCTACGGCGCTTTACGGGGTATACGCGGGCGGGGCGAACACTCTTGTCAATCTGCCCGTATCCGTGTGTTACGGGCTTGCGGCGGCGATCATTCCGCTCATTTCTTCCCTTTATGCCTGCGGCAGGGCGAAGGAAGCGGAAGAGCGCATCGCGTTTGCGCTCAAATGCACGCTGTTTGTTTCCGTGCCCGCGGCGGCGTTTTTGGCTGTTTTCCCCGCCGAAGTCTGCGGGTTGTTGTTCCGCTCGGTGACGGGCGCGGAAGGGGCGTGGCTGGTCAGACTGGTGCGCATCATGTCGCCCTGTGCGATCCTTCTTTCCTCTGTGCAGACGCTCGCCGCCTGTCTTACGGGGCGCGGAAAGCCGAAGATCGCGGCGATCGCCATGTCGTCGGCGATCGGTGTCAAGGTGATTTTGGAGCTGATCCTGCTTTCTTTTCCGCGTATTTCGATCGCAGGGGCGGCAATTTCGGCGATCGGGTGCTATTTTGTTGCTTTGCTCGTCGATTTGTTATATAGTATTAGGGATAGAAAAAATCTGGCAAAAACGGCGTTTGACTTTTTGCGTTTTCTCGCGATCGCGGGAGCGGCAGTCGGCGTCGCATATCCTTTGCGTCCGATGGGTGCGATCGTCTGCGTCGCGGTCGCGGCGGCGGTGTATCTGCCGCTCTGTGTGCTGTTGAAATGCTTTTCGCGCGAGGAGCTGGGTATGTTCGGGAGGAACAAAGATCATGTTGCGTATCGTCGGGCTGGGCTGTTGCCCAGATGATTTAACGGAAGGCGGGAAGAGGGCCATCCTTTCCGCGGACAAAGTGCTTTTGCGTACGGGCGAAACGCCCGCGTCGGAAAGCGTGAAAGCTTTGGGCGTCGGGTATTCGACGCTCGACTACATATACGGCAAGAGCCGCAATTTTGATACGCTGAACAAAAATCTCGCGGCTGCGGTCGCGGAAGCGGCGGAGGGGATCACGCTTGCCTATTGCGTGGACGGGAGTGTCGCCGAAGACGTTTCGGCGCAGCTTCTCATGAAAAAATTTAAAAAGGCGGAAGTTTTCGACGGCGTTTCCAAATCTGCGCGCGCGTTTGCCGCGGCGGGTGTCGTTTCGTGCGCGCGCACGGCGATCTCCGCTTACGACACAGACAAATATAAGCGTGCGAGCCTTCCGCTCGCCGTGTACGACGTGGACTGCGATCTGATTGCGGGAGATGTCAAACTCAGGCTCTGCGACCTTTTCGGCGACGAAACGAGCGCTTTCTTCGTTTCTGACGGGAAGGCAAAGAAGATCAGGCTCTATGAGGCGGACCGTCAGCCGCGCTACGATTCGACCTGCGCGGTCGTGGTCGGCGAGATCCCCCTTCTCGAAAAAAAGCGGTTCGATTATGAGGATCTTTTGGACATCATGCGTCTTTTGCGCGCCCCGGACGGATGTCCGTGGGACAGGGCGCAGACGCACGAGAGCATCCGCGCGAACATGATCGAAGAGGCGTACGAGCTGGTGGACGCGATCGATTGCAAGGACGACGACAAGATCGCGGAGGAAACGGGCGACGTGCTCATGCAGGGCGTCTTTCACTCGCTGCTCGGCGAGGAGCGGGGCGCGTTTACGAGTACGGACGTATTGAGCGGGGTGTGTTCCAAACTGATTTTTAGACATTCGCATATTTTCGGGAAGGACAAAGTGCGCGACGCGGCGGGCGCTCTTTCCGTCTGGGAACGCAACAAGAAAGAAGAAAAGGGCCAAAAGACGGCGGGCGACACCGTCCGCGACGTTCCGAAGGCTTTCCCTGCCGTCATGCGCGCGCAGAAAGTGGGGAAACGCGCGGCAAAGAGCGGGTATGATTTTAAAGACGCGCAGGAAGCGTCCGAAAAGGTAAAAGAGGAGCTGAGCGAACTTCTTGCCGCATGGAAAGCGGGCGACAAGGCGCACATCGCGGAAGAGACGGGAGACCTTCTCTTTTCCGCGGTCAACGTCGGCAGGCTCGCGGGCGCAGACTGCGAGACCGCGCTCGCGGAAAGCACGGAAAAGTTCGTCGCGCGGTTCACGGCTACGGAATCTCTCGTGCTCGCGGACGGCAAGAACATGGATGAGCTTTCCCCCGACGAACTGTGGGCATATTACGAGCGGGCGAAAAAGGGAATATGAAGATCAGGAGCATAGAAATCGGCGGCAGGACGATCGCGAACAACGTATTTTGCGCGCCGCTCGCGGGATATACCGATTTTGCTTTCCGCAAGCTCTGTTATTCTTACGGGGCGGGGCTTTGCTTCACAGAGATGGTCAGCGCGAAGGGGCTCAGGTACAACAGCGAAGCGACGCGCGCGCTCCTGCGCAAAGATCCTTCCGAACAGGCCACCGCGGCGCAGATCTTCGGGAATGATCCGCACATCATGCGTGCCGCCTGCGAGAGCGAATCTCTCGCGGGTTACGACATCGTAGACATCAACATGGGCTGTCCCGTGCCGAAAGTATTCAAAAACGGCGAGGGGAGCGCGCTCATGGGGGATCTGTCTCTCGCGGGAGCGATCATCTCCGCGTGCAAAAAGAGCGGAAAGGTCATCACCGTAAAGTTCAGGACGGGCATTGCAGAGGATAAAAAGATCGCCGCGGAATTTGCGAAGATGTGCGAAGACGCGGGGGCAGATCTCATCACGGTGCACGGCAGGACGCGCGAGAAATATTACGCGGGCGAACCCGATTATGCCCAGATCGCCGCAGCAAAACAAGCGGTCGGCATTCCCGTCGTCGCAAACGGGGGTGTGTTTTCCAAGGAGGACGCGGACAGACTCATGGACCGCACGGGGGCGGACGGGGTCATGGTCGCGCGCGCGGCATTGTACGATCCGCATATCTTTGCCGAGATCACGGGCAGCGGGAAGGGGAAGGATGTGCGCGGCGATATCGAAAGGCAGATCGCGGATATGCTCCCCGTCTGCGGCGAAAAATTTACGGTCGTGCAGATGCGGAAGATGGCGTCTTTTTATGTGCGGGGGATGCGCGGCTGTGCGCAGTTCAGACAGAAACTCTTTGCCGCAGATACCCTTTCCGCGTTGGAAGGGGTGCTCGACGAGATCTTTGCGCAGGGCGTATGCTGAAAACGAACGGAAGGAAACGCGGAACGAAATGCAGGGCGAAACGTGACGGAAATTTCCCTGCGGGTGTTGACAAACCGCACGAAAAAATGATAGACTGAATAAGATGTATATTTACGGGGTAAACGCGGAACGCGCAGGCGTTTCGGGATTCAGGACAATGGTGGGGCGGTATTCCCGCCGCCGCAGGAACAGATTTTGGGAGATCGATTTTGTGAGGGGGATCTGCGTCCTTCTCATGGTATTCGATCATTTCATGTATTGCCTTTGGGATATCATGCCCGCGATCAACGAAATACTGGGCACAGATCTGTTTGCGGGCTGGCAGGACATCGCGGTGTCTTATTGGATGTGGGGCGTCCGCATCAACGTGCGCGAGGCGGTCATTCTGACCTTTTTCATTCTCTGCGGCGTGAGCTGCACCCTGACGCGGGGAAATTTCAGGCGGAGCATACCGCTGGCGCTCATCGCGGCAGGCATATCCGTCGTGACGGGCTATATCGACAGGAATTTTATCGAATATACACACGTCATTTTCGGAGTCATCCATATGATCGCCTGCGGGGTATTTGCCTACGCACTTCTCGACAACGCGGTATCTGCCGTGGCGGCGGTGCTCGGCAAAGGTAAAAAAGCGCGCATTGCAGAGAAGGTTTTACGGTATCTCCCCGGGCTGATCGGGGCGGCGTATCTCATCATGCTCTTTGCGTGTTTTGCCGACATCCGTTTTCCGGGCGGCGTGTTCACCTATGTATCCACCTTCCCGAAGAGCGCCGATCTTGACGAAAACAAATTTCGGGCGATCTTTCTCGTCGTGAAGGGGTTTGATTTCGAAGAGTACAGCGCCGACTATTTCCCGCTCCTGCCGTATGCGGCGGTGATTCTCGTCGGCGGGATCGTGGGCAGGGCGTTTTACCATACGCCCGCGAAATACACATTTGCGCCTCTCGACGGCGCGTGGAACAAAGGAGTCTGCTTTTTCGGCAGGCATTCGGGCTTTATTTACGTCGCGCACATGATCGTCATACCCGTTCTTCTGACCCTCTTTGCGCTTCTGACGAAGATCTTTTAACGGAGAAAACTATGAAATACGAAAAGCTGACGGCGGATCTTTCCATGTACGAGGCGGCAAAGGCGAACATTGCGGACAGGCCCGTGTGCGTGGCTGTGTCATATTACGGTAAAAAATATACGTTCGGGAAGATCTTTCGGCTCATCGATGTGCTTGCGGAAAATCTTGCCGCAAGATTTTCGCTCGGCAAAGGGGATGCCGTCACGCTGTGTATGCCCAACTGTCCGCAGGCGCTTCTTGCTTTTTATGCCGCCAACAAGCTCGGTGCAATCGTCAATCTCGTGCATCCGTACATCCCGCCCGAAAAACTTGCAGAGAGCGTGAAAAGGACGAAGAGCAAGATCCTCTTCGTATATGATCTTTATAAGGGCGACGCTTCTTTTTTCGGGTTGCCCGTGCTGACGGCAAAGTGCGACGCTTTTATGGGGGCGGCGGCAAAGCTGTATTACCGCGCGACCAACAGGCGCACGATGAAGGGGGGAGAGCCTTTCGAAAAATATCTGAAAAACAGAAAGGCGCCGCCGCGCGCCGCCGCGCGTTTTTCAGAGAACGAACCGGCCGTATATCTCGCGAGCGGCGGCACGACGGGCGAACCCAAGATCATTGCGCACAACAATTTTGTATTCAACAATCTCTGCGCCAAAGCGCAGGAATTTCTGAGCGAACCGCTGGAAAATTACACTTCGCTCTATAATGTTCTGCCTATTTTTCACGGATTCGGATTGTGCATCAATATGCATATGTGCATGCTCATGCGTGCGACGAACATCATGTGCATCAAGTTCGACGCGAAGCGGAGCGCAAAGCAGATCGTCAGGGAAAAAGCCAACATCTTGACGGGCGTGCCCACGATGTTTCTGAAATTGCTGGGGGAGAAGTCTTTTACGGGGGCGGATCTTTCTCACCTGAAAGACGTGTATGCGGGCGGCGACAGCGTGCCCGATTCGCTGGTAAAAGATTTTAACGCTGCTTTGGAAAAAGGCGGCAGCCGCGCGAAGATGTACGTCGGTTACGGGCTGACCGAAACGGTGACCGTCTGCTTTGTCAATACGGCGCGGCATAACTGTTCTTCGTCCATCGGTTACCCGCTTTCGAATACCTCCGTAAAGATCATGAAAGACGGGAATGAGCTTCCCTGCGGAGAAGTGGGCGAGATCTACATCGATACCGATCAGTTCATGCTCGGCTATCTTGCGGAAGATTATTCTCCTTTCGTCGAGATCGACGGGAAAAAATGGCTCAAAACGGGCGATTACGGCTGGGTGAACGAGGAAGGCTTCCTCTTTTTCAAACAGCGCATCAAAAACATGATCAAGGTGAGCGGCGTGCCCGTTTATCCTTCGGAGATCGAAGAGGCGGTCCTCTCCGTTGCGGGGGTGAAAAAGGCATGCGCGGTCGGGACGAACGATCCTGTGCGCGGGCAGGCGGTAAAACTCTTTGTCGAACCCGACGAGGGCGAGAACAGGCAGACTCTCGAAGCGCAGATACGCCGTGTCTGCCGCGAAAAACTCATCGCCTATGCGGTCCCGAGAGAGATCGTCTTCAAAGACAGGCTGCCCGTCAATCTGATCGGCAAGATCGACAGGAAGAAACTGGAAGAGTCGCGGGAAGGCTGAACGGCAGATGTGATCTTCCTCTTTATATAAATCAATGCATTTATATGTAAAAAACGCACGGAAATCAGAAAGATCGTGCGTTTTTTCTTTTTTCAGAAGGAAAAAAGAGTGTTTTGTGCAGATAAATTTTGATTTTTCCTTGAAATCACTTTTTTTGCATGATATAATAAAAGAAAAACGGGGGGAATCACAATGGCTATCAAAATTACGCGCGTGAATATGGGGGTCGTTTTCACGCCGCGCGACGAGGAGGTGTATTCCAATTCCTCGGGGGTATTGTATCCGCGCGTCATCGAACTGCACCATGCGGGAGAGCTGAACGGCGTTCTTCTTGCAACTTTCGATCATTCCACGATCAAAGAGCCGCCCGTCGTTCCTGTATACTGTTCGCGCGACCACGGCGTTACATGGGAGCCGTACAGCAGTATCGAGGATACCGAGAACGGATACGGCATCCGCTTTCAGCCGCATATCTATGAACTGCCTCAGGCTTGCGGCGATCTTCCCGCGGGCACCATCGTGATGTGCGGCAATTCCGTTCCGTTGAATTTTGCATCTACCGAACTCGCTTTCTATATCAGCCGCGATCACGGGAAGACGTGGGAATTCCGTTCTTCCGTCGTGAAAGGCGGTCCGCCGATCGAACAGAATTTCGATGCCCTCGGGCCTGTCTGGGAACCGTGTATTTATCTGGGGGCGAAGGGCGAGCTTGTCGTCGCGTTCACCGACGAACGGCCGCATACAGATCCGCGTTTCAATCAGACGCTCGCGGTGATCGCTTCAGAAGACGGCGGCAGAACGTGGTCGGACGTGCGGTACACCGTTTCCATTCCTGACCGCTCCATGCGCCCGGGAATGCCTGTCGTCGCGCGCATGGGCAACGGCAAATATATTATGGTGTATGAGATCGTCGGATGTCCCAGTTGCGATATTTATTATAAACTTTCGGATGACGGGCTTGACTGGGGAGACCCGCTTTGGGAAGGAAAACTCGTTAAGACCGCGGACGGGCTCATCCTCGGGAGTATGCCTTATGTGATCTGGGTACCGCAGGGAGGGCAAAACGGCACCGTGATCGTGACGGCGAAGCGCGAGGGCGAGCATATCGGTATGCGAGATCCGGGGTATTACCATGTGAATTATAATTTCGGCGAAGGGGATTGGGAGCGCGTTCCCATGCTCATCACATACAATACCGATACGTTGCAGGCGGGCTGGAGCATGGGCATGACCACCATGCAGGACGGGGAATATCTCATCCAGCTCGCGCCTACGCCGATCAACAAACGGCTGATGCAGATCACATACGGCATCGGAAAACTCGAAACGGTCAAATGACAGGTTTCGGGATCAAAGCAAAATAAGCTTAAGAAAGGGCCGTGCGCATCCTTAAAAGGATGCGCACGGCATTTATGTGAGGCAAGGGATTCAAGAGAGCGGTGTGTGCGAAGAAACTGCGTTGTTCATTCGCCTCTGTGCACTCTAGCCGTTTTCATGCCTGACAGTGCGGGAACAGGGACGCTTTTGAGCGTCCCTGTTCCCGTGGCGATTTGTTTTCCTTGCATGATTTTTGAAACCAAGCCAAGTGGTGCCGCAATAGTTATTCTGCCGGGACGGAACTGAAAGAGTGCATCAATGCAGACGCTGTAAGGCTGATGAAACAAATCTATGGAGTAGATATGGAAGAAAAGCAGTACAGTAAGTTGCTTTCCGATATACCTTCTCCCGATGTTGTAATTCTGATGGGATGTAATGTGTGTTGTCCTGTTCTTCCGTCGCAGTATTCGGAAAACTGGAACCTTGACGATCCGAGCGGCAAGTCGGATCAAGAATTCGAACGCATTATAAGCTTGATTCAAAATAAGGTTTTAACGTTAAAAGAAACGTTACGGAAACGAAGGTTATAAAAACCTGTGCATCCACAGCTACAGCGCAACAAAAAATGCAGAGCATTTATTGTCTGCCGTTTGATAATGAAATTGAATAGCCCGAATTGTCGGAAAATCAGCGCTTTGTCGCTTTTTATTCGATAATTCGGGTTTTTTCCTGTGTTTGAGCTTTGATTGATATCATTTATAATTTGGGGTTGAGCATTTTTTGTTTGTATTGATAAGGCGTCATGCCGATATGTTTTTTAAATTGACGGATGAAGTATACGGATGAGGAAAAATTGAATTCGTCCGCTATTTCTTCGATGGTTTTTCCGGGATAAATCAAAATATACTGTGCCGCCTGTTCCAAAAGCAGGTTGTTTCTGTATTGTATCGGGGATATGCCGATCTGCTGTTTGAAGAGCGTAAAGAATCGGGATTCGCTCAAAAAGCACAGAGCGGAAAGATGTTTTATACAAACGGATTTATTTAAATTTTTCCGGATGTACTGCAACGCCGGTTCTATTTTTTTATTGAAGTACTTGTTTGCGGTCTTGTTCATTTTGGGGAGAACGGTCGCAAGGATCTCAAAAAAAAGCGCGGCTGAAGAAAAATTGTTTTCAGAGGGCAACAACAGATTTTGCTGCAGCTGTTCATATTTTTTGCGCAGGAACGTAAGATCGTCGACGAAAAATTTTTGAATGGGATAAGTCGTATTGTAAAAATCTTTCAGAGGCTTTTCAAACGAGAAGTGCATAGTAAAATAAGAGATATACGGAGCGGTTTCGTCAATTTCCCAGCTTGAAGAATATGTGGAACCTTGCGGGATATAAAAAACATCTCCGGGCGATAAGCGAATGACGATGTTTTCGTACAGCAAAGTGCCGGTGCCATGCAGCATGATGGCGATCGAATGAAAGGGCCGAGGTTGTTTTGCGTAGTCACGATGGTAGTTTTTTTTGTCGGTATATTTGCTTACAATAAGCGTGGAAATATTGATATCGGCGAAATCCATGGCGCCCCTTTGAATAGCAGTATTGTGCTATTTTTCAGTAGTATATCACATTGAAATCGGGATGTCAATGTGATAGAATAAATCAAAAAGAGATGCAGGCGGGAGTATTGATTATGGAAAAAGAATTCAGCGGGAAAGCGGTCATCGTTACGGGCGGAGCATCCGGAATGGGGTTGCTGGCGGGGCAAAATTTTTTTGATCGCGGCGCAAATGTTCTGTTTTGCGATTGCAACGAATCGGGTTTGAAAAAAGTGAGGGCGCTTTTTAAGGAAGACGAAAAGAGGGTATTTACAGTTTTGTGCGATGTCAGAAATTTTAACGAAGTACAGGAAACGGTCCGGCTGTGTCTGGAAAAGTTTGGTTCGCTTGACATTATGGTTAATTGTGCAGGGGGAAATTCCTGCAGGATCTTCGGAAGGTGGGAAGAGTTTTGTGATCTTCCGATCGAACAGATCAAATGGGGCATCGATGTCAACTTAATGGGAACAGTCTATTTTTGTCATGAGGCAATGCGTCAGATGCGAGAACAGAGGAGCGGCTCCATTATCAATTTCGGTTCGATCACGGGGCTGGAAGGGGATATTTGCGGCATGGATTATGCAATATCCAAAAGTGCGATCATGAACGGATTGAATAAGTCGCTCGCCAAAGAGGGTGCCCGATACGGCGTGCGCGTGAATTGTGTTGCGCCGGGTCCTGTTCTGACACGACCGGGAATGGCAAGCATGAAGACTGCATTGGGCAGAGCGGCAGATCCGCAGGAGATCGTGGACATGGTTTTGTATCTTGCGTCGGAGAGGAGTTCTTTCGTGACGGGGGCAACGATACTGATGGACGGCGGCAGACATTTATTGATGGAAGACGGGGTGTAAACATGGCGCAAAAAAATGAGAGAGTACAAAAATTTTCGAAAATGGGGGCGTTTTCTGTTATCAGTTCTTTGCGTGTAAAAACGCCGCAGGAAGCTTTTTTTGATATAGAAGATTCAGTTCGGTTGGGGGCAGACGGTTTTTTGCTGCATGTTGAGCTTTTAGAGGAAAGGTATCGAAATATCGAGACGATTTCAAAGATCATAGATTCAGCCGAAAAACCTTTCATGATACTGGATTATCTTACCGACGAAGAATCGGAGATATGTGCTTCCTTTTTATTGGATTCAGTCAGAGCAGGGGCGGCTGCCGTGGATATTCCGATGCACTTGTATGACAACGCGTCTATGAAAAGCCTCGAAAATAAGGCGGAGTCGTTTGCATCCGCGCTTCCCTCCGGAGTATCGATGGATCAAAATGCGATCGAAAGGCAAAAGCAACTGATCGCCAAAATACACGAAGAAGGAGGCGAGGTACTGATTTCCGCGCACGTCGGAAAAATGCTGTCGTGCGTACAGGCGGAAGATCTCGCTAAAGAGATGCGCGCGCGCGGGGCGGATATCGCAAAAATCATTGTAAAGGCGGAAAGTGCGGACGACGTCGCTGAAATTTATAAGACGTGCTGTGTTCTGAAAACAAAATTGGGGATACCGTTTTTGTATCAGACCTGCGGCGTTTACGGGAAATTGGTCAGGCCGACCGCGTGGATGTTCGGTTCGAGGTATGTACTGTGTCATAATCGTTATTCGGAGATATCCAATCGGGAAAAGCCGCTGATCGAAGATGTGCAGCGCATAAAAAATGAATTGGCTTGCGGAGTTTCGGAGCATGCTTAACGGGTAAAAATATGAAAGCAGTCGTGATAAAGGAAGATCGGAGTTTAAATTGGGAAGAGGTGCCGGATGTGCGGCCCGATAAAGACGAGGTTTTGATAAAAGTTCTATATGCGGCGGTCAACAGGGCGGACCTGATGCAGAGGGAGGGAACGTATCCTCCGCCCGCGGGGTGTCCCGATTGGCCGGGGCTCGAAGTTTCGGGCGAAATCGCCGCACTCGGTCCGGAGGCGCTGAAAAAGAGCGGATTTAAAATAGGCGACAGAGTTTGCGCTTTATTGGGCGGCGGCGGATATGCGGAATATGTTGCCGTCCATTACGGGCTGGTAATGCCCGTGCCTGAAAACTGCGGCATGGCGGAAGCGGCGGCGATCCCGGAAGCGTTTGCAACGGCGTATCTGAATCTGTTTATGGAGGGAGGACTGCAAGCCGGCGACGTGGTGTTGGTGCATGCAGGGGCGAGCGGTCTTGCGAGTGTAGTGATTCCCATGGCGAAAGCGTTCGGGGCGTTTGTGATCACGACGATCATCGATGAAAAGAAACGTTCCGTCGTGGCAAAGACGGGCGCGGATCTGATCGTGAACAGCAAGAATGAAGACATCGCCGAGGTGCTGCGTTCCTTCGATGAAAAAGGAAAACCAGTCAATCTTGCGATCGATTGTCTGGGCGGAGCGCATATGGGTGAGTGTTTGCCCTATATGGCTTATATGTCGAAATGGATCATGATCGCGACGCTTGCAGGAGATTTTACGCAGATAGATATGCGCAAATTGTATGTGCGCAACGTTCGGATCGTCGGGAGCACGCTGCGGTCAAAGCCGTTGCGGATGAAGGTAAAAATTTTGAAGGAACTCGTCAAAAAACTATGGGGAAAAGTATCGTCGGGGGAAATCCGTCCCGCAATTTATGCCGTTTTGCCGATTACGGAAGCAGAAAAGGCGCATTCCCTTTTATATAACGATCAAAGCGCAGGGAAGGTCGTATTAGAAATTTCGTAAAGATGTCAATGATAAAAAGTATTTATATTGGCGGCGGCGGTGACTTTGATTTTGCGACGCGCGGTGACTTGGGAAAAGAAACTGCGGGGACGGAAACGCCCGAAGGGCCGCCCGAGGATAATAATCAAATTTTGAAGTGAAAGAACTGAGTTGAAAGATCATTCAACTCAGTTCTCTTTGTCTGGCGGAAGGAGAGGGATTGGTAAGGAGCACTATGTTCGTTCAGTCCGTTATCTGAATGAAAGTTCTTACCGTAAAAATGTTCGAGGCAAGAATTCTCGCGCTTAAAGCCGTATTTATATTGGCGTTATCTATGCGTTTTAAGCATGGTAAACAATACATTATAGGTATTGACATATATCAGAGGTAAGGTTATCATAAGATATAAAGAACGACTATGACTATTGAACAATCAAACGAATATTGCTTTCGGCGCGGCGCGCAGAAAGAAATGTAGATGAGCATAAGCTGATGCACGTCAGCACGACTTAATCCATGAATATACAAATCAATTTGTTCTATTAATTGTTTTCCAGTATGTTTTCAAAAAGAAATGTGGGAAAAATATCATGTAAACATTGACTGTGTTGAAAATTTGGTTTCTCTTTGCCCCACTTGTCATAAAGCCATACATTATGGCACGAAAAAAGTTCAGCGAGCAATGATAACCGCATTATTTGCCAAATGTGCACCAAAGTATAAGGCGATTGGATTCAATATAACGCTTGAGGAAATATTTAAGCTTTATAAAGTCTGAATGTTAAAAGCAATAAGCCCGCAATCACTTTTATGTATTTAATATTTCAGTGTATTAATGATAGCCGAGGGATTCGTTCTGCGGCTATCATTATTTTATGATTATCTTACCCGTAAATCGTCGTATATCTTTGGCGCATTTTTATAAAGTATTCAAAGACCGTCGATTGCGCACGTTCGAGTATTCGTCCTATTTCGGGATAACTTAATATGAAAAAATAGTCGGTTATAAGCCCGTTTAAATTGCCCGTGGAGAGTTTATACGACGATTCCTTTGTTAGTAAAATCGAAATACGGGAGTATATAACGAATTATATTGTTTGACACAACAAATCGAATTGTTTTACGCGCCGTTTTTGTTTACAATGGAGATAGTAAACGAAAAGGTTGTCGTATATGCAGGTAATTGTTTTGGGAAGCGGGGCAGGCGAAGGGATTCCCGCGATTTTTTGCGAATGCAGGCTGTGTGCGGAAGCGCGGCAGAACAAGATTTTTCATACGCGCAGTCAAGTTTTGCTTGACGGCGAATTGCTGATCGATTTTCCGCCCGACACGCGGTACAGAGCACTATGTACGGGGATAGATCTAAGTAAGGTGAATAACATTTTGATTACGCACAGCCATTCCGATCACTGTTACGTCGCGGATCTTCAAATGCAATATGCGCGCCGCGGGGACGGCGAACCGCAAACGCCGATACACGTGCACGCCAATCGAACGGTGTGTGCGCTTATAGACGACAGGCAACCGCGCGACAGCAATTTGACTGTACACATGCACAAAGCGTATGAAACGTTTTCGGCGGGCGCTTTTACCGTTACGGCGTTACCGGCTACGCATATGCCGAACGAGGAATGTCTGATTTGGTTGATAGAAAAGCAAGGCAAAACGGTTTTATACGCTACCGACACGGGGTATTTGCAAGAAGAAATTTTGAGCCGCTTAACGGAACGCGGCATTCGGCTCGACGCATTGATCGCGGACGGTACGTACGGCACATCCGATTTTCGTGACGGCGGGCATATGAATTTCGGCGAGAATGAAAAGTTGCGCGAGCAGTTCTTGCTACGCGGTATTGCGGATACAAACACGCGCTTTTTCATTACGCATATCTTCCACGGCGCGGCGCGCGATTCGGCAACGCTAAAAAAAGCGATTCCCACGGGGTACGAGCTGTTATGCGACGGCTATGTAATCGAAATATAGCGTTATACAACAAATTATTATTCGCAAAGTAACAAATAATATTGATTATATCGCAAGAAACGTTATTATATATGTAATCGAATATTTTTAAGGCAAGGAATTTTCAAAAGGAGAAGATGATGATGAAGAAAGGTTTCAAATGGCTGGCTGCGATAATGCTTGTATGTATGCTTGCGCTCCCGGTTGGATGTCTTGTGGCTTGCAACGGCAATGCACAGCCAGGCGTCACGGTGACGTTTGCCGAAGAAGAAATCACGATGACGGAGTGGTCGAGCAAAGATATTGTCGCCTCGGCGTCCGATTCCTCGCCGATTACGCTTTCGGTCAGCGATCCGAGCGTACTGTATCTAAACGGCACGGTAGTCACCGCGCTCAAAACAGGTAGGGCTACCATTACGGCAACGCTCAAACGCGACGAGAACATAAAGGGAACGGCGACCGTTACCGTTACGGCGGACGCTCCTTCTAAGCCCGCCGTACACATAACGGGCGAACAAGCCGTTGCGATAGGCGATACGGCTGAGTATTCGGCAACGCTTTTGCGCGCACCCGCAGGCGAATACAATATGACCTACAAGGTGTCCGATACCACGATCGCGGAAATAGACGGCAACGGGTTGCTGAAAGCAAAAGCCGTAGGTCCCGTATGCATTACGGCAACGGCAACGTACCGTTCGGTGCAGTTCGAGGCGGATTATAACATCGAAGTTTGCCCGCTTACGGTTTCGTTCAAAGAGGAAAGCCTTTCGATGAACGAATGGGATGAGCAAAAGATAGAGGTCGACACATTCGGCTCGGCGGCGACGCTGTCGGTCAGCGATCCAGAGGTGCTGTATCTCAGCGGCAACACGGTGACGGCAATCAAAAGCGGCAAAGCCACGATCACGGCAACGCTCGATAAAGACAAAACAATTACGGATACTTTGGAGGTTACGGTAAGCTCAAGCGATACCAACAAACCCGTACTTGCCATAACCGAGGACGAGGTGCAGGACAATAATTGGTTGATCGCGGTGGGCGATAAAGCCGATTTTGCGGCGGCATTATCGCACGCCGCTCCCGGCGAATATAACGTTGTGTTTGAACCCGCGTCGTCCGATATCGCGGAGATCACTTCGGCAGGCGCGTTTACCGCGAAAAAGCCGGGAAAGATAACGGTCAAAGCATCGACAACGTACCGTTCGGTAAACTTTACTACAAGCCGAGAGGTCACGGTGGTAGACGTGACCGACGTTACGTTCCTTAAAAAAGAGGAAGGAAGCAAAATTTTGGACGTAGGAGAGGCGTTCGGCGTGTCGCAGGTTGAGCAAAATACTAATGTGCAGATTGGCGGTACGAGCGGTAAAACCTATACTGCGGATGAAAACGGGTGTATTATGCTCCGTACGGACGACACCGGCAGCGCAGACAACGCAATGTATGCCAAAAACGGCGCAATAAAAACTGTCAAAATAGGCAATAGTGCGGACACGTATTACGTGCGTACGTATATAAGCACGACGGATGGCAGCGCGTTTTCCGATAAACCCGGTTTCGCGGCATCGTCGGGTAAGTATACTGTGAATGCGCAAACCGCGTTTACGGACGAGTTCGGTCTGCCTTGGATAACGTTCGATGCGTCTAAAGCAAAATTACAAAACAAGTATAAATATCTGCGCGTTAAGGTAAAATTCAATGAGTTTGCCGATGAAACGCTTACCGCGAGCGAAGTTGTGTCCGCACACCAGTGCAACGAAGATGAGATGTGGGGGTACAGTTTCGGATATAAATACGGCAATACGTACGTGTATTTCGACAGAACGTACAATAACGATACCGTTATGTTCGGCGGTACGGTCAATTTAAGCACGGGTTGGGCTTACGATTCGGGCAAACCCGTATTAAACATCTACGACGGCGAGGGCAATCGTTTGATGCAGTGGGAAAACACCCAGTGGTCGCCGTATATTTCGCCGCTCGAAACGGGTAAGGAATACATTTTCGAATTCCCCGTGGAAAGCACGGGCGATATTACGGCAAACTTTGGGTTCAACGCCGAAGTTACCGAGATAGAGTGGAGCATATGGGATCTGTACGCCGAAGAACAAGCGGCAGGCGCAGATACCGTAGCCGGCGAAATTTATGCGGGTGAGACAAAACTTGACGCACAGGACGACGGTAGTTACACGTTGACCGCACCGAGCGACGAAATTTATTGGGTGAATTTCGGCAACGACGCGGCGAAATTGCGTGAGTATAAATATTTGCGCGTAACCGTGAAGATTTCCGAGTTTATGAACGTAACGCCGAATGGCACAAACGGTCTACCGACATATGAGGGCGGTGGCTACGCATTCGATTTCGGGTTTAAGTATCAGGATCGGTTATTCGTGAGTTATACCGCTACAAGCGGCTGGGGTTTCCACGGATATTTGGAAAACGGGTACGGCGCAGGCTATATCGGGTTTGTTATTTACGCAACCGACGGCAGCAAGGTTGCCTATTGGGATGTTGACGCCCCGGATTATCCGTGGACGGGTGCGGCAATGCAAATATCTGCCGATACCGAATATATATTCGAATTCCCCGTGCATGAAACGGGTGCAATCACCGCCAACTTCGGCGCAAGCGCCACGATCAAAGAAATCACTTGGGCAAAAACGTCGCTCGGTGCAGCGGCATAACCCGATCGGAGGATCAATGAAAATAACTTTTTTGGGCAGCGGAGCGGCGGAAGGCATACCCGCACTGTTTTGCGAATGTAAGCTGTGCCGACAGGCGCGCGAGCGGAAAATCTACCGCACGCGCAGCCAACTGCTTGTCAACCACGATCTTTTGATTGAGTTTCCGCCCGACAGCTACTATCGCGCGCTTAATTTGGGTGTGAATCTTGCCGAAATAGAAAACGTGCTCATTACGCACAGCCATACCAACAGTTTTTACTGCGAAGATTTTTTCATGCGCGGCTTGCTC
>CALVSU010000010.1 GCA_944359385.1 uncultured Clostridia bacterium
GGATCGCGCCGCCCACCATGCCGAGGACAAGCCCCGCTACAAATTTTTCCATTGTTTTTCCTCCGAATCGAGCATCCGCTCTATCCGAGTATGTGCCGCGTCGAAAAATTCATGCAAAAAAACAATTTTTTCGCGCAAAAACGCCAAACCGCAAAAACCTGTCGGCAAAAAGCGCACAAATTTCGGAAAATATTTCCGTGGCGGAAAGCGCGGCATGCCTGCGGAGCATTGTTTTTTTCAAAAAATCAGGCGCCCTTGCCGCCCGTACTCCCCGCACGGCGCAAAATCTCGTTCTCTTCGGTCAGTTTCTCCACGGCTTTTTTCAGACGGTCGTTCTCCTCGCGAAGCGCAAGCGCAAGTCTGTCGTAAAGATCGTTGATCTCACGTTCCAAGCGCTTTTGCAAAAAGACGTCCGATTCGCGCCTGCGCACGAACGCCTGCCCGATCCCCATCTCTTTTGCCGTCTTTTCGATGAGTTCGGGCTGCTTTTTGAGAAGGTTCCTGTACTTGTTCTGATAGCGAAGCATGAGTTTTTCGTCTCCTCCGCACACATTGGCGATGGAGCGCCGCACCGAATATCCCTTCCCGCGCTGGGCGAGGATCTTTCTGAGCATCTCGCTCCGCTCCTCCTCGGTGAATTCACGGATCTTTTCCGCGCGCAGGCGCTTTCCGCGCAAGATCTCCTTTGCACGCAGGTCTTCGCTCTTCAAAAACTGATAATAATAATTGCGCACGCTGCCGCCTGCCCTGCCCTTTTCTCTTCCGTATTCCGCAAAAAGTCCGCTCAGCGTTTTTCCCGCCTTTTTGCCCTCCGCGATGTATTCGATGAGTTCTTTCGCTTCTCCTATGCTGTAACCGTTGATCTTATCCATTCCGTCCTCCTGTTCCGATTTTTCGGATACACCCTTTATTGACATAAATAAATCAGGTTATACATATAATTTAACGATTTGCCGCACTTACGTTCGCGGCGGGAGAAAAGAACATGAGAGTATATTTTACTTCCTCGGAACTGTGCGCGCTCAGACTGGGCGGTGTTTTTGCAGGTTTCTGTTCCGAACACGAAAAATTTGTCGACCTTTCAGAGGACGCAAAGATCGTCGCCGAGTTTTTTCCCGAAAACGCCCGCCTGCTCCCCCTTTCTTTCCTGCTCGACGGCGCTTTCTTTTCGGCGCCTCCCGATTTCGCCGACGTGTACGATTTCGGATGCGGCGCACTCGTGCACATCCGCTCCTTTTCTCTGCGCGGCGAAGAGACGTCCGTGCTCTCGCAAGTGCGCGAAGGCAATTTTCTTGCTACCCTCTACAAAGATTCGGCGCTCCGCATCGCTTTGGAAGGAGGCGGAGAATTTGCAGTAAAGACGCTCCCTTATAACGTCCGCTCCGCAAAACTGACAGCGTTTTCCGCAGACGGCGCCGCATTCTTCGCGCTCGAAGAAGAGACCGATCGGGAGGACCGCTATTTTGCCCTCTTCAAGGGTACGGCGCCCGTGTTCGAAGGACGGGTGCTTTCCTGCTCTCGCCCCGATACGGACGGGCGGACAATGGAGACCAGACAGGCGTTACGCGACGCGGCAGGTCACGTCGCAACGGGCGTATGGGAACTGCATCGGGACGGCCTGAAACTCGTGCGCTACGAAGTAAAAGAGCGGGAAGGGTTTTCCCCCGCCGCGCTCGACCGTAAGATCTTGCCCTTCGCCTTTTTTCAGACCCTTCTCGCACGAGGAAATTACAAAGCATATCTCTCCGACGCGCTTTTGCCGCGCGCGGAAAAACTTGCCGCATATCTCGGCAATTTCAGCGGCGTTGTCCTGCCGCCCTCCGTCTTTTATCTCCAACACGGCGAGACGGACGCCGTCGGGCTCGTCTATCCTGAAAAGTCTAACCTTTTCCGCGTGCGCTTTTTCACGGCACCCTCCGAAAACGGAAAGATCATAAACATCATGCCCGTGGAATGATCCCCCGCCGATAATATTTGCGCAGACAGAAAACTCGGCCCTCCGTACTTTCGTAAAGGTGAAAAGCCGCACTCATTTGCAATGTTTATGCGGCTCTTTTCTGCGAAAGTATAAGAACGATTTTAAAAACATTCCCGCCCGCGCTCTTTTGAGCGCGGGCGGGATCTTATCTTTTGTATCTTTTTACGAGCCAAAAAATACGCTTTTGCGGCATCTTTCGCCGAAATCAATATTTCAGCACTTTTACCTGCTCGATCACGATCTTTGCGCGGGGAATACTGAAAGATACGTCTTCATAACTGCTCTCTGCCCAGTACTCGTCTTCGATCGTCATCTGCTCCTCGGTCGTGAAAACCTCCGTCCCTTCTTCATCGCCGCCGTTGAGGACGTCGAGCGTGTATGCCTCGATCGCATCGAGAAGTTCCTGGAATTTTTCCTCGTACTTCTTGCCGTTGAGAACGCCGAACGTGCAATACGCCGTGTCCGTGCCCGAAGATCCCGTATAGAGATAGAACATACTCGTCGTCGCGTTGTAGCAGTACGAGCGGGTATCCATCTCCTTGTTTTCGTTGCGCTGGATGTACACCTTCTGCACTGTTGCGTTTCCCTTCGTCGGCGTATAATAATAAGTTCCGATAGAACCCAGTTTATTGGTAAGCCCGTTGTTTTTTACTGTAAACTTATTGTCAGAAAATTCGCCGTAGAGGGTATTATATGCGGTCGTTTTGTCCGCATCCGCCCAAACGGACACGTTTTTCAGCGTGACGTTGCCGTTTTCGTCTTTGGTCGCCGTATCGTAATCCTTCTCGACGAGATCGTCCACGACGTCTTCTCCGTCATAGTAATACCCGCCGCCGACCATGCGGTCGCTGCGGTAATCGTGAATGACCGTACCGTCAAAGTACTTCATGTCGATGAGTTCGAGATAATGCGCCACCGTCTGCGGATACATATTGCGGTAAAGCTTATATTCGAGCTCATACGTCTCTTCGTTGAAAGAAATTTTAACGGAAATTTCGGGGCGCTTTGTTTCGCAGCCGACAAACGCAAACGACATCGCCAGAACGAGCAGAGCCGCCGCGATCACGGAAACAAGCTTTGCGATCTTTCCGCCCAGACTCTTTGCCATAATTCCTCCTGCTAAAATAGGGTAAACTTCAAGTTTTGATACTTTATTATTTTACCCGTTATTTTTAAAATCGTCAAGCACTTTTGTTCATTCTCGCGAAATTCACCTGAAATTCCCGCGTTTCATCACAAAAAACGCTTTACTGGCGCGGTCAGAGATTTTACTGACGCACGGCGGACAGACGCGCGGCGCGCCGTCCCGCGAAGCCGCACGCCCACTCACCGCGCCGCAACATCGCCCTCGTGCCGCAATGCAACATCGTGCACTCTCGCACCGTGCCGTCGCGCGAAGTTGCGTGCCCCGCCTCGCCGCAACACAATCGCACCCTAGCCTGCCGCAACGCAGCACGGCGGCGCAAGACCAAACGTGCCCTTGTCATTCCGCGCCGATCAGATGATCGGCGCGGCAAACAAAAAACGTCTGCTTCAAAAAGTGCGTCTCTTGCGTTAGACGACAAAAACTCCCGCCGAAAGCGGGAGTTTTGAATGCCTGATGCGAAAACGCGCATTACACCAATTCGATGATGGCGGTTTCGGACGCATCGCCGCGGCGTTCGCCGAGGGTGATGATGCGGGTATAGCCGCCTGCGCAGTTCTTCTCGTCGTTGCGCTGCGCATATTTCGGCGCGATCTCGTTGAAAAGCTTTTCAATGAGAGGGTGCGCAACGTCTTCCGTCCTCTTCTTGTAAGCGGACTTGCTCTCGTTGAACGCTTTGATCTCCTGGAGATCGTACAGTTTCGCCATGATCTTGCGGCGGGCGGCAAGTTTCTTCGGGCCGTCTTTCACGACGGTGACCGTCACTTCCTTTTCCTTTTTACCCGCTTTTTCCGTGACGACCTTCGTGCTTTCGACGGTGTCGTCATAGGTATTGACTGCGGCGGTGATGATCTTCTCGACGTAGGAGCGCAGTTCCTTCGCGCGCGCCTTGGTCGTTTCTATTTTTCCGTACCAGAGAAGGCTGGAAGCCTGATTCCTGAGAATCGCGAGCCTCTGTTCGCTGGTCCTGCCCAATTTACCCGGCATAATGTTAGTCCTCCTTTTTTTCTAATGAAAGTCCGTACGATTCGAGTTTCAGAATGACCTCGTCGAGAGACTTTCTGCCGAGGTTGCGAACTTTCAGCATTTCTTCCTCGGTCTTTTTGGTCAGATCTTCGACCGTGTGGATGTTGGCGCGTTTGAGGCAGTTGTAGGAACGGACGGAGAGGTCCATGTCCTCGATCGCCATCGCCAGCACCTGCTGTTGCTTGTCGTCTTCGTTCTTGACAAGGATGTCCATGCCCTTGATGAAGTCGGAAAGATTCACGAACAGGCTGATGTGATCCTGCATGATCTTCGCGGCGAGAGACACGATCTCCTTGGCGGAGAATGCGCCGTTCGTCCAGACTTCCATGACGAGCTTGTCATAGTCGATGCTCTGCCCGACGCGGGTGCTTTCCACGTTGTAATTCACTTTCTTGACGGGAGTATAAATGGAATCGATGGGAATGTAGCCGATCGGGTGGTTTTTGTTGGAACCGGCGCCCTTGTAGCCCCTGCCCCTGCCGATGGTGACTTCCATGTCCAGCTTTGCGCCCTCGTCTACCGTGCAGATGTACTGGTCCTTGTTGATGACCTCGACTTCCGCGTCCTGCTCGATGTCGGCGCCCGTGATGACGACGGGGCCTTCCTTGCAGATATGCATGGTCTTGACGTAATCTTTGTCGACAGACGTCGTCTGGATCGCGAGCGTTTTCAGGTTGAGAATGATCTCGGGCACGTCCTCTTTGATGCCGGGGAGCGCCGAAAATTCATGTTTCACAAGACCGTCGGGGTAAAATCTGATACCCTGCACCGCCGCTCCGGGGAGCGCGGAGAGAAGTATCCTTCTCAAGCAGTTGCCTATTGTAAGACCGAACCCTTTTTCGAGCGGCTCGACAACGATCTTCGCATAGCTTTTCGACTCGTTCTCCTCCACGTCGATTTTAGGCATATCCATTTCGATCATGCGGCTTTACCTCCTATTTCTAAGGCGTACCCAATTACTTGGAGTACAACTCGACGATCATATGCTCCGCAATCTGACTGTCGATATCTTCCCTTGCGGGGAGAGCTAAGATCTTTCCTTCCAGTTTTTCGGGGTCGAATTCCAGCCATTTGGGCATGTTGCCGACCTTCATCGTTTTGATCTGCTCGAAATATTTGTCTTTTTTCCTGTTCTCTTTGACCGCGATCACGTCGCCCACCTTCACGATGTACGAAGGGATGTTGACCGTTCTGCCGTTCACGGAGAAATGCGCATGGTTGACGAGCTGTCTCGCCTGCGCGCGGCTTCCGCCCACGCCCATGCGGAAAATGACGTTGTCAAGACGGCGTTCGAGAAGGGAGAGCATGTTTTCGCCCGTGATGCCCTTCATTCTGTCCGCCATTTCATAATATTTTCTGAACTGGCCTTCCTGTACGCCGTAGATCCTCTTGGTCTTCTGCTTTTCGCGAAGCTGCAGGCCGTACTCGGAGACCTTCTTCCTCGCGGCGCCGTGTGCGCCGGGGGCCTGCGGGCGTTTTTCAAACGCGCACTTGCCCGAATAACATCTGTCGCCCTTCAAAAAGAGCTTTGCGCCCTCTCTGCGGCAGAGACGGCATTTGGAATCTCTGTATGTTGCCATTTCTTTCTCTCCTTAAATTATACTCTGCGGCGTTTCGGGGGCCTGCATCCGTTGTGCGGGATGGGAGAAACGTCGGTGATCAGCGTGATCTCGAGATCCGCCGCGGCAAGCGCGCGGATCGCCGCTTCCCTGCCTGCGCCCGGGCCTTTCACATAGACTTCCACGGAACGGAGGCCGTGCTCTTTCGCCGCTTTCGCCGCGGTGTCCGCAGCCATCTGCGCCGCGAACGGAGTGCCCTTCCTCGAACCCTTGAAGCCGAGGCTGCCCGCGCTCGACCAGGAGATCGCGTTCCCGCTCATATCCGTGATCGTGACCAAAGTGTTGTTGAACGAGGATTGGATATGCGCCTGACCTTTGTCAACTTTTTTAAGCTCTTTGCGGCGCCTTACTTGCGTCGTCTTTTTAGCAGCAGCTGCCATGATTTACTCCTCCTTCAATTATTTCTTTTTCTTCGCGACGGTACGGCGGGGTCCTTTCCTCGTCCTCGCGTTTCTCTTGGAGCTCTGCCCTCTGACGGGAAGCCCCTTTCTGTGACGGATGCCGCGGTAGCAGCCGATCTCCATCAGACGTTTGATGTTCAGGTTGACTTCGCCGCGGAGTTCGCCCTCCACTCTCAGATTGTGATCGATATATTCTCTCAGTTTGGATACGTCGTTTTCATCGAGATCCTTCACTCTCGTGTCGGGGTTGATGCCCGTCGCCGCGAGGATCTGCTTCGACGTCGCAAGACCTATGCCGTAGATATAGGTCAGTCCGATTTCCACCCGTTTCTCTCTGGGTAAATCTACACCGGCAATACGTGCCATTTGTCCTTTTGACCTCCGTTTGGATTTTTAATGGTGTTTTTCTTGTTTATATGCCATTCACGCGCGCCCGCGGCAGAAAATCGGAATGTTGCCGCGCCGCCGCGCATGAGATTATTTTCAAAAGTTAACCCTGTCTTTGCTTGTGGCTCTTGTTTTTGGAACAGATGACCATGACCTTGCCGTTTCTCTTGATGACTTTGCATTTGTCGCACATAGGCTTCACAGACGGTCTTACTTTCATTTTGATTTCCTCCGAAAAAAATAATGTCGGCGATCCGTTTTGCGGATCCATGGTTCGGGGTCTCCCCCGCACGCGCAGCGCCTGCGCGCAAGTGTTTCTCCGCCCCGGTCGCGAGGCGTAAGGAAGTTTACGATTTGCCGCGCCAGGTGATCCTTCCCTTGGTCAGATCGTAAGGGCTCATTTCCAGCTTTACCGTATCTCCCGGGATGATCCTGATGTAGTTCATCCTCAGCTTGCCCGATATATACGCCGTGATGATGTGCCCGTTGGAAAGCTGCACCTTGAACGTCGCGTTCGGCAGCGCTTCCACGATTTTTCCTTCGGTTTCGATAACGTCGTCTTTGGACACGAATCCTTCCTCCGCTTTTATTTTTTAACGAGTTCCTGCGCCGTCTTTTTCAGCGCAGCTCTGATCTCACTGTCTTCGTCTTTGCCTGCCGCGACCCTTTCCGCGATTTCGGGGAAGAATACGGGCAGCAGTCTGACGTGCTTTGCGTTTTTCTTTTTGGGCGAAAAGCAGCTTCTGTATTTTCCGTCGGAAACGAGGAGCCTATCCCCTTCTGCCGCAAGAATGATGTACAGCCTGCCCGCGTCTCTGCCCGAGATACTCTCGGCAACGCCGCCCGCTTCGGGCGTCTTTACTTTCATGGGTCCCTCTCAGAGCGTCAGGATCTCCACGCCGTCCTCGCGGATGACCACGGTGTTTTCGTAGTGCGCGGAAGGCATTCCGTCGCGCGTCTTCACCGTCCAGCCGTCGTCCAGCGTGTAAACCTCGTATCTGCCCATATTGATCATGGGCTCGATGCAGATGACCATGCCCGCTTTCAGGCGGATCCCCGTGCCCCGCTTGCCGAAGTTGGGTACGGAAGGATCTTCGTGCATTTCCCGACCGATCCCGTGCCCCACGAGGGCGCGGACGACGGAAAATCCGTTCGCCTCCGCGTGCGCCTGCACCTTCGCGCCGATGTCGTAAAGGGGCGTGCCCGCGCGGAGATCTTCGATCCCCTTGAAGAAACACTCTTCCGTCACGCGGACCAGTTTTTTCTTCTCTTCGCTCACGTCGCCGACGAGAAAAGTCCTCGCACCGTCGCCGTGAAACCCGTTTTTGTACGCGCAAAGGTCGATGCTGACGATGTCGCCGTCACGGATCACCCTGTCGCCGGGAATGCCGTGCACGACCACGTCGTTGACGGAAGCGCAGATGCTCGCGGGATACCCGCAATAACCGAGACAGGAAGGCTCCGCGCCGCGCGAACGGATGTAATCGCACGCATATGCGTCCAGCTCCTTCGTCGTGACCCCGGCTCTGATCTTCGAGCCGACATAGGCGAGCGTGTCGCGCACGATGGCACACGACTCGCGCAGAAGTCCGATCTCGCTTTCCGTTTTGATGGTAATCATATCTCTTGCCGCTTATTTGAGCGCGGCTGCGATGCGGGCGAACACTTCGTCGATCGTGCCTACGCCGTCGATATTGATGAGAACGTTTTTGTCTTTATAATACTGAATGAGGGGCGCCGTCTGCTCGTTGTACACTTTCAGGCGGTTGCCGACCGTTTCCTCATTGTCGTCTTTCCTCTGGTACAGCTCGCCGCCGCACTTGTCGCACGTCGTCTTGCCGCCGAGGAAGTTGATGTGATAGCTCTCGCCGCAATCCTTGCAAACGCGCCTGCCGCACAGGCGGTCCATAAGAAGGGACAGGTCGATGTCGATGTTGATGACCGCGTCGACCTTGGAGAATTTGTCAAGTTCTTCCGCCTGGAAAAGGTTGCGGGGGAATCCGTCGAGGAGGTAGCCGTCTTTGCAGTCCGCCTCTTTGAGCCTTCCTTCCACGATCTTGCAGGTCACTTCGTCGGGCACGAGTTTGCCCTGATCGGTGTAAGACTTTGCGAGAAGCCCGATCTCCGTCTGACGTTTGATGTTGTCTCTGAAAATATCTCCCGTGGAGATGTGAGGCAGCTTATACTTTTCGGAAATGCGCGTTGCCTGCGTGCCTTTGCCTGCGCCCGGGGCGCCGAGAAGAATGATGTTCATGTTATCTCTCCCTTTTGGATTTTCTTTTTGAGCACTGCGGTCGTTTGTCCGAACGCGGATGCCGCGTTCAGGAGCTTTGCGCTCCCCCGCCGCTTTTACCGCGGCGGGAGCGCTTCCTATAACGGGGCAAGCCCCGTTTCTTACTTCAAAAAGCCCTTGTAGTTCTTCATCATGAGTTTGGATTGCAGCTGTTTGTCAAACTCGAGCGCAACCGAAACGACGATGAGAATACCCGTCGTAGAGAAGACGTTGACAAATCCCGTGCCCGCGAAACTGAACGCGAGGGAAGGAACGAACGCCACCAGCGAGAGGTAGATCGCGCCGAACAAGGTGATACGGTTGGAGATCTTTTTGAGATAGTCAGCCGTAGACTTGCCGGGACGGATGCCGGGAATGAACCCGCCGTTCTGCTGGATGCTCTTGGAGACGTCTTCGGGATTGAACTGGATCTGCGCGTAGAAGAAAGAGAACGCGAAGATCAAGAGGCACAGCACGAGGATGTATACCCATGCCCACGGACCCGAACCGCCGCTCATGTTATTGCTGTACCATTCGTATCCGCTCCAGTTCGGCGTGAACAGACCCATGATGAGGTCGGGAAGGCTGATGATCGCGAACGCGAAGATCAGAGGCATAACGCCGCTGCCCGAGATCTTGATGGGGATGACCGTCGCCTGTCCGCCGTACATCTTCCTGCCCTTGACCTGCTTGGCGTACTGCACCGGAATGCGGCGCTCCGCAAGGTCGACCGTGACGATCAGCGCGAAGATCACGAGCGCGATGACGCAGAACACGATGACGGAGATCAGCGTCTGAATGCCGTCAAAGGTCTGGCCCGTCGTGACGTCCGTGCCCGAGATCGCACCCTGGATGGGATAGATGACGAGGTACTGGCCTGCCGTGGAAATGATACCGATGAAGATGACCATCGAGATGCCGTTGCCCACGCCGTGCTCGGTGATGCGCTCGCCCAGCCACATGGTGAGCATCGCGCCCGCCGTGTACACGATCGCCATAAAGACGTATGCGAGCCACGTCTGGTTCCAGAAGTAGGACACGTTGATCGCGTCGCTCTGGTTCGCGAAGTTGAGGATGACGCCGATCGCCTGCACGAGCGCGAGGATCAGCGTGAGGACGCGCGTATATGCCGCGATCTTCTTTTTCCCTTCTTCGCCCTGTTTGGACAGCCGTTCGAGGGCGGGAATGCCGACCGCGAGCAGCTGCATGATGATGGACGCGTTGATGTACGGCCCGATGCCCAGCGCAAACAATGTGCCCTGCGACAGCGCACCGCCCGTCACCGCGCTCATCAGCGTGAGAAAGTTGTTCGCGTCTTCACCCGTGAACAGTCCGCTGAACTGGTTTGTGTCCAGCCCCGGAACGGGGATGTAGCAGCCCAGCCTGTACACGAGCAGGAGAAGAAGCGTGATGAATATTTTTTTTCTGATCTCTTTTACTTTAAAAGCGTTTTTTAAAGTTTCGAACATCTTGTCCTCCCTTAAAATGCGGTTTCAAACTCTCTGAAAAGCGGGAGCGGGAAGAATGTCCTGCCCGTCATGCCGCGATTCGCGGAATTCAAAAAGATCAAAGCGTTTCCGCTTTGCCGCCGGCTTTTTCGATCGCTTCTTTCGCGGAGGCGGAGAATTTCGCCGCTTTTACCGTGATCGCCGCTTTGAGTTCGCCGGTACCGAGCACTTTCAGACCGCAGTTGTCTTTGACCTGCTTGGCAAGCTTGTTCGCCATGACGTATTCGTAATCGACTACGGTGCCCGCCTCTGCGCTTGCCAGCTGAGAGAGGTTCACGATGACGTATTCTTTCTTGAAATTGTTGTTGAAACCGCGTTTCGGAAGCCTTCTGTGGATGGGGGTCTGGCCGCCTTCGAAGCCCGGCCTTACGCCGCCGCCCGAACGCGCCCACTGTCCTTTATGACCCTTGCCGCTCGTCTTGCCGAGTCCGGAGCCGATGCCCCTGCCCAGTCTCTTGGCGGGGGTATTCGATCCGATCGCGGGTTGAATGGTATCGATTCTCATAATGCAAAGCTCCTTATACGTTCTCGACCTTGACGAGGTGAGAAACTTTGTTGATCTGTCCGCGGATCGCGGGCGTATCTTCATGCACTCTGAAAGAACGGATCTTTTTGAGGCCGAGCGCCGCAACCGTCGCCTTCTGCGTTTCGGTGCTGCCGATCGTGCTTTTTACCAACGTGACTTTGATCTGTGCCATGTTTCCGCTCCTCCTCAGCCCATGATCTCTTCAACGGCTTTGCCGCGCAGAGCCGCGACCTGTTCCGCCGTTTTCAGCGCCGCAAGCCCTTCGATGACCGCTTTCACGCAGTTGACGGGATTGCTCGTGCCGTGAGATTTCGTTCTGATGTCTTTGATGCCTGCCGCTTCCATGACCGCACGGACGGGGCCGCCCGCGATCACGCCGGTACCTTCGGACGCGGGCATCATGTAGACGACGCCTTTGCCGAACTTGCCCAGCACTTCGTGCGGGATGGTCGCGCCCACCATCGGGACGGCGATGAGGTTCCTCTTCGCCTGCGCGGTGGCCTTTTCGATCGCTTCGGGTACTTCGTTCGCTTTGCCCGAACCTACGCCGACCTTGCCCTTGCCGTCGCCGACGACGACCAGCGCCGCAAAACGCATGTTGCGGCCGCCCTTGACGACCTTCGTCACGCGGTTGACCTGGATCAGCTTTTTGATAAACCCGTCGTTTTCTTCCTGCCTCCTCTGAGGCTTTCTATCATCTCTTGCCATGTAACTTTTCTCCTATCAGAATTTAAGTCCGGCTTCTCTTGCGCCGTCGGCAACGCTCTTTACACGGCCCGTGTAAATGTAACCGCCCCTGTCGAACACGACCGACTCGATGCCCGCGGCAAGCGCCTTTTTCGCGGCGGCTGCCCCGACCACCTTCGCGGCCTCCGTCTTGGTCAGATCTTTGATCTGCTCCTTGACGGCCTTTTCCATCGTGGACGCGGATACGAGCGTGACCCCTTTCACGTCGTCGATAACCTGAACGTAAATGTGATTGAGACTCCTGTAAACGCTGAATCTGGGCGTTTCCGCCGTGCCGGAGATCTTTTTCCTTACGCGGGCGTGCCTCTGCACTCTGTCTGCGTTTTTATCCATTTTCGAAATCATACTTTACGCTCCTTTATTTACCGGCAGTCTTGCCTTCCTTGCGCTCGATCACTTCATCCTTGTAGCGGATGCCGTAGCCGTGGTAAGGTTCCGGCTCGCGGATCGAACGGATATTCGCCGCGATCTGACCGACTTTCACTTTGTCGATGCCCGAAACGGAGATCTCCGTCTGCGTCGGGCAGTCCAGTTTGATGCCGTCCACTTCCGCGAACTCGATGGGATGAGAATATCCGACGTTGAGCACGATCTTGTTGCCCTGTTTGGCAACTTTGTAACCGACGCCGTTGATCACGAGGGATTTCGTGTAACCGCTCGTCACGCCCGTCACCATGTTGTGCAGGAGCGCCCTGTACAGCCCGTGCTTCGCCCTGAGTTCTTTCGTATCGTTTGCGCGCGTGAGAACGGCGTGTCCGCCCTCCACCGCGACCGTGATCTGAGAATCGATGTCCTGTGTGAGCGTTCCCTTGGGGCCTTTCACCGTCATGAAGCCGTCTTTGACTTCGACCGTGACGCCGGCGGGGATCGCGACAGGCGCTCTTCCTACTCTCGACATATTTCGTGCCTCCTTACCAGACGAAGCAGAGCATCTCGCCGCCTACGTTCGCGGCTTTCGCCTGTTTGTCCGTCATTATTCCCTTGGAAGTGGAAACGATCGCCGTGCCGAGACCGCCGAGCACTTTCGGCATATTGTCGGCGCCCGCATATTTGCGCAGGCCGGGTTTGGAAACCCTCTTCAGCCCGGAAATGACCGATTTGTTGCCTTCGGCATATTTGAGCGTGATCACGATCTTGCCCGAAAGCCCGTCGTCGACAAATTCGACGTTCTTGACGTAACCCTCTTCCAGAAGGATGTTCGCGATCGCTTTCTTCATGTTCGAAGCGGGTACTTCGACCGTTTCATGCTTCGCGGTGATTGCGTTCCTGATTCTTGTGAGCATATCTGCGATAGGATCTGTCATGATGTGCCTCCTTACCAGCTCGCCTTTTTCACGCCGGGGATCTGCCCCTTGTACGCAAGGTTCCTAAAACAGATACGGCAGATGCCGTATTTGCGCAGGACTGCGTGCGGCCTGCCGCAGATGCTGCAACGCGTATACGCTCTCGTGCTGAATTTAGGCGTTCTCTGCTGTTTATTGATCATTGATTTCTTTGCCATGTCCGTTTCTCCTTATTTCTTGAAGGGCATACCCATTGCCCCGAGAAGCTCTCTCGCCTCTTCGTCCGTCTTCGCGGTGGTCACGAAGCAGATGTCGAAGCCCCTGATCTTTTCTACCTGATCGTAGGAGATTTCGGGGAAGATGAGCTGTTCTTTCACGCCGAGCGCATAATTGCCTCTGCCGTCGAAAGAGTTTGCGGACACGCCGCGGAAGTCCCTCACCCTCGGAAGCGCGATCGACACGAATTTGTCGTAGAAATCGTACATCCTGTCTTTGCGGAGGGTAACTTTCAGGCCGACGTTCATCCCTTCCCTGACTTTGAAGTTCGCGACAGACTTTTTCGCCTTCGTGATGACGGGTTTCTGCCCGGAGATCGCTTTCAGCTCGTCGTGCGCGACCTGAACGCTCTTCGCGTTGTCTTTGATGTCGCCGAGACCTGCGTTGATGACGATCTTCACGAGCTTGGGAACTTCGTTCACGTTCTTATAGTTGAATTTTTTGATGAGGTAAGGCACGACTTCCTTGTCGTATGCTTCCTTTACCCTGCTCTTGTATACTTTTTCAGCCATTCTCGTTTACCTCGCCTCAGTCCTTCTTCTCTTCTGCGGGCGTTTCCGCGGGAGCTTCGGTCTTTGCCGCGGTTCTCTTTCTCGTCCTCTTCTTGGGCGCTTCTTCCGCAGCGGGTTTCGCGGCGGCCTTCGCCTGTTTCTTGTAGGTCTTGTCGAGAACGTTGCCGCATTTGCAGACGCGGACCTTCTTCATCTTGCCGTCCGTCTCGACGAAAGTGTGCTTGACCCTCGTGGCCTTGCCGCACTTGTCGCAGATGACCATGACGTTGGACACGTCGATCGCGCCTTCGCGCTCGATGATCCCGGATACGTCCGTCGCCTTTCTCGCTTTCTTGTGTTTCTTCTGGAGGTTCACGCCCTGCACGGTGACACGGCCTGCCTTCGGGGAAGTGGAAACCACTTTGCCCGTTTTGCCCTTGTCTTTGCCCGCGATCACGAGGACGTTATCGTTCAATTTTACGTTCATGCGTCTGCCTCCTTACAGCACTTCGGGAGCGAGGGAGATGATCCTCATGTAATCTTTGTCCCTCAGTTCTCTCGCGATGGGCCCGAAGATACGGGTTCCCCTCGGCTGTTTCTGGTTATCTATGATGACGGCGGCGTTGTCGTCGAAACGGATGTACGTTCCGTCCGCCCTTCTGATGCCTTTACTGGTTCTGACGATAACCGCCTTGACGACTTCGCCTTTTTTCACGGCGCCGTCGGGCGTTGCGGTCTTTACGCTCGCGATGATCACGTCGCCGATGTTGCCGCTTTTTCTGAACGAACCGCCCAAAACCCTGATGCACATGAGCTCTTTCGCGCCGGAGTTGTCCGCCGCTTTAAGCCTTGTCTGTGGTTGTATCATATGGCTCTTATCTCCTTATTTAATTACTTCGCCTTTTCGATGATCTCGGCAACTCTCCAGTTTTTGTCTTTACTGAGTTTTCTCGTCTCGACGATCCTGACCTTGTCGCCCACGCCGCATTCGTTCGCTTCGTCGTGCGCTTTGATCTTCTTGGTCGCAGTGATGGTCTTTTTATAGAGGGGATGCGTTCTCTTATCGACGATGGCGACGACGACCGTCTTATCCATTTTATCGGAAACGACCAGCCCGACTCTCTCTTTTCTCAAATTTCTTTCCATGTCTTTTTACCTTCCTCAGCCTTTCGCCTTGAGCTCTCTCTCACGGATGACCGTGTTCACTCTCGCGATGTCTTTTTTGCAAGACGCTATCGTCATAGGATTTTCGAGCTGACCCGACGCATGACGGAAACGCAGATTGAAAAGTTCGGTTTTCAGTTCGCCGAGTTTGCTTTTCAGCTCTTCGTCGGTCATGTTGTGAAGTTCTTTCCCTTTCATTAACCTTCACCGCCTTCTGTTATTTTTTCGCCGCCTTCGGGCATCTCTCCCGTGACGGGGTTGACCTGCCCTTTGACCATGAATTTGGTCTTGATGGGCAGCTTGTGGCCTGCAAGGCGCATTGCCTCTTTCGCGACGTCTTCGGGAACGCCCGCCATTTCGAACAGGACCCTGCCCGGTTTGACGACCGCGACCCAGTATTCCACGGCGCCTTTACCGGAACCCATACGGGACTCGGCGGGGTGCCTCGTGATCGGCTTGTGCGGGAAGATGTCGATCCACACCTGGCCGCCGCGCTTGATAAATCTCGTCATCGCGATACGAGCCGCTTCGATCTGGCGGGAAGTGATCCTCGCGCCCTCGACCGCGACCAGACCGAATTCGCCGTAAGCAACTTTGTTGCCCTTATGCGCTTCGCCCTTGATCCTGCCGCGATGCTGTCTTCTTCTCTTTACTCTCTTAGGAATTAACATTACTGTTCTCCTCCTTCATGCGCCTTGGCTTTGAGGACCTCGCCTTTGTAGATCCAGACCTTGACGCCGATCATGCCGAACGTGGTGTGCGCTTCGGCAAATCCGTAGTCGATGTCCGCACGCAGCGTCTGCAGAGGAATGGAACCCTCGTGATACTGCTCGCAGCGCGCGATCTCCGCGCCGTCAAGACGGCCGCTGACCATCATTTTGACGCCCTTCACGCCCGAACGCATCGCCCTGCCGATCGCCTGCTTCATCGCGCGGCGGAAAGACATACGCTTTTCGAGCTGCTGCGCAACGCCTTCCGCGACCAGCTGCGCGTCCGAATCGGGCTTCCTGACTTCCGTCACGTTGATGACGACGTTCTTGCCCGACGTGAGCTTGGAGAGGTCTTTTTTGATGACTTCGATCTCCGCGCCCGCCTTGCCGATCAGAACGCCCGGTTTGCCCGTGTAGATGGTAACGACGATCCTGTTCGCCGCCCTTTCGATCGCGATCTTGCTGATGGATGCGCTGTAATATTTGTCTTTGATGAATTTGCGGATGCTGTAATCCTCTTTGAGGTATTTTCCGAAATCCTTTTTATCGGCATACCACTGGGTGTCCCAGCCTTTGATCACGCCGACTCTCAAACCGTGTGGATTAACTTTCTGTCCCATTGCATATTCTCCTTAATTGCTCTTTACATCAAGAATGACCGTGATGTGGCTGGTTCTTTTGAGAATGGAATGCCCTCTGCCTTTGGACACGGGCTGCATCCTTTTCAGCGTGGGACCCTGGTCCGCAAACGCCTCGGCAACGATCAGGTCGCCCCTGTCCATGCCGAAGTTGTGCTCCGCGTTCGCCGCCGCGGAAAGAAGCACTTTCTTCACGGGCTCCGCCGAAACGATGTTCGCATATTCGAGGATCGCCGCGGCTTCGTTCACGCTCTTGCCTCTGATCAGGGCAAGCGCTCTCCTTACCTTGTAAGGGGACATCCTGATATGTCTTGCGGTCGCGTAGGGACGTTTGTCCTTGTTCTCCGCGATCTTTTTCGTCTTTTCACGAGTATTTGTAGCCATTTAAGTGCGACCTCCTTTACTTCTTCGCCGCGGTCGTCTTGCCGCCCGAATGACCTTTGAAGGTCCTCGTCGGCGCAAATTCGCCGAGCTTGCAGCCGACCATGTCTTCGGTGATGTACACGGGAACGTGTTTCCTGCCGTCGTGCACGGCGATCGTGTGACCTACCATCTGCGGGAAGATCGTAGACGCTCTCGACCACGTCTTCAAAACTTTTTTATCGTTTGCCGCGTTGAGCTCTTCGACCCTTTTGAGGAGCCGTTCTTCAACGTAAGGCCCTTTCTTTACGCTTCTGCTCATTTAAGTGATCCTCCCTTAATTGATCCTCTTGAGAATGAACTTGTCGGTGACGTTCTTCTTCTTTCTCGTCTTATAACCCAGAGCAGGTTTGCCCCAAGGCGTCATAGGACCCGCATGTCCGACAGGGCTCTTGCCCTCGCCGCCGCCGTGCGGGTGGTCGCAAGGGTTCATGACCGCGCCGCGTACCGTGGGTTTGATGCCCATGTGGCGCGTTTTGCCCGCTTTGCCGACCGAAACGATCTCGTGCTCCACGTTGCCGACCTGACCGATCGTCGCGCGGCAGCGAACGGAGACCAGTCTCATCTCGCCGCTGGGCATTTTCAGGGTCGCATACGCGCCCTCTTTCGCCATGAGCTGCGCGGAAATGCCCGCAGCCCTCGCGATCTGGCCGCCCTTGCCGGGCTGCAGCTCGATGTTGTGTACCATCGTACCGACGGGAATGTTCTCGAAGGGGAGGCAGTTGCCCGCCTTGATGTCGGCGTTCGCGCCGCTCATCACTTCGTCGCCCACATTCAGGCCGACAGGCGCGAGGATGTACCTCTTTTCGCCGTCCGCATACTGTAAAAGCGCAATGTTCGCGCTGCGGTTCGGATCGTACTGAATGCTCTTGACCTTCGCGACGATATCGTCTTTATTCCTCTTGAAATCGATGATGCGGTATTTCCTTCTGTTGCCGCCGCCGATGTGACGGACGGTGATCTTGCCCTGGTTGTTCCTGCCGCCGCTCTTGCGCATATCCTCGACGAGGCTTCTCTCCGGCTTCGTTTCGGTGATCTCCTCATAGGTGTGCACCGTCATGAAACGGCGCGCGGCAGAGGTAGGTTTATATCTCTTGATAGCCATTTTACTTTGTTCCTCCGATTAAACTTGGATTAGGACAGCGAATTGAAATATTCAATGGGTTTGCTGTCTTTGGTCAGCTGAACAATGGCTTTCTTATAGGAGGAAGTGAGTCCTTCGTTCCTGCCCATTCTTTTCAGCTTGCCGCGCACGTTTGTCGTGTTCACGCTGTCAACTTTGACCCCGAAGAGCTTTTCGACCGCAAGTTTGATCTCCGTCTTGTTCGCGCTCTTCGCCACTTTGAAGGTGTATTTCTTGTCGGCGATGCCGTCGTAACCTTTCTCGGTGAGGATGGGCTTAATGATAATGTCTTCCGCTCTCATTATGCTCCGTAAACCTCCTGTATTTTCTCTACGGCGCCCTTGGTCAGGACCACTTTCGCGTTCGCGACCACTTCATAGGTGCTGATCTGAGCTACGGGCATTGTGCTCAGCTTCCGGATATTCCTTGCGGCGAGGATGACGTCCGTGTCGTCGCTGTCCATCACCACGAGCGTGCGCTTGTCAAGTTTGAGCGCGTCGACGAATTTGACCATCTCTTTCGTCTTGGGAGCGCTCACTTCGAGTTTGTCCACAACGATCAGCTCGCCGTCCGCGACTTTCTTGGAAAGAGCGGAGAACAGCGCGTTCCTCTTCGCTTCCGCGTTCATCTTTTTGGAGAAATCCCTGCTCTTGGGTGCGAACACGACGCCGCCCTTCGTCCACTGCGGCGCACGGATGGAACCCTGACGGGCACGGCCCGTGCCTTTCTGCCTCCAAGGCTTCGCACCGCCGCCGCGCACTTCCGTACGGGTCAGCGTGCTCTTCGTGCCCTGCCTTTCGTTCGCAAGGCGGGTGACGACTGCCTGATGAATCAAAGGCTCGTTGTATTCCGCGTTGAAGATCTTGTCGGAAAGCTGCATTTCGCCTGCAACCGAGCCGTCCATTTTATATACTTTTACGCTAGGCATATCTTCTTCTCTCCTTATTTCGCTTTGACGCTGTCGCTGACGGTCACGACGCTCCCCTTCGCTCCGGGGATCGCGCCCTTGATGAGAAGCGCGTTTCTCGCCGCGTCTACCTTCACGACTTCGAGGTTCTGCACGGTGACTCTCTCGTTACCGTACTGTCCGGGCATATGCTTCTGCTTGAAGACTCTGCTCGGCGTGGAGTTCGCGCCCATGGAACCGACTTCCCTGTGTACGGGGCCTACGCCGTGCGTCTCTTTGAGACGACGCTGGTTCCATCTCTTGATGACGCCCGAAAAACCATGACCTTTCGTCATGCCGACGACGTCCACCTTCTCGCCCGCCTTGAACATCTCCACCGTCACTTCCTTGCCCACTTCGTAAGAAGAAAGGTCGGCGAGCCTGAACTCTTTGAGCACTTTCTGCGGCTTTACGCCCGCTTTCTTGAACTGTCCGAGCTCGGGCTTGTTCAGCCTCTTTTCGCTCGTCTCGTCAAATCCCAGTTTGAGCGCGGAATAACCGTCTTTCTCCACCGTTTTGATCTGCACTACCGGGCAGGGGCCCGCTTCCACTACCGTGACGGGGATCACTTTCCCTTCCGGAGTAAAGATCTGCGTCATTCCGACTTTGCGTCCGATGATTGCTTTATTCATTGATAAAGTTCACTCCTTTTTTATTTTCGAATACCTTGACAAAACAAAGTATTTCTCAGCTTTTTGATTTTTGATCGGGCACCGCTTTCTCTCAAAGCCCGCCCGTATGCCCTTTACAGCTTGATCTTGATGTCCACGCCCGCGGGAAGGTGAACGCTGTCCAGAAGCTTCGCGTTCGGGCTGTAGATGTCGATGATCCTCTTGTGCGTCCTGATCTCGAACTGCTCGCGGCTGTCCTTATCTTTATGGGGCGAGCGGAGAATGGTGACGATCTCCTTTTCCGTGGGCAGCGGAATGGGCCCGCTGATCTTTGCCCCCGATTTCTGCATCGTGTCCACGATGCGCTGCGCCGCCAGGTCTACGAGCTCGTGGTCGTAGGCTGCGAGTTTGATCCTGATCTTCTGTCCTGCCATTTGTTGAATTCCTCCGTTTTTTATACTAACTTTCTGTCAACGTAGCCGTGTGTGTCGGAGTGTCGCAGAAAAATAAACGCCATTCGATATATGCTATTGAATGGCTGTACTCCGGTTAGTCGCAGGGGTCGCGCCCCCACATTTGTCGGTATAAATTATCTTCGCAAAGGGCGCGATTGTGCTGTTTTTATCCTCGCAACCCAAAGCGATTGAAGTAACTTTATACCTCAACCCTATTACACAGCTTAGGTATAATACCATATCCGTCAAGATATGTCAAACAATTTGCATCGGTTTTTTGTATTTTTTCGGCTTTTTTTGGCAAAGAATGGCGAATCACTCCCTTTCCTGTTCGCGCAAGAAAAGAAAAACCGCGTGCCGTCAACAATACAAAAACAAACACGCAGCTTTCTGTTTTTTAAGTATCCTGCCTTCTTGATAATACAGCCCTTTTCAACCGCATTAACGGTTTTTCATTCGACGATGATTGTCCGGGTAGTTCCGTCAGAGAAAAACAAATTGATCTTATTCTCCAAACATTCCACTTCGGCGATGATTTCATCGCGCAATATTACGGCAACATATTCCGCAAGTTTCTCTGCCGTCATTCGCCTTTACCTCCTTTTTGTCTTAGTATATATGATTCATAACCATAAGTCAAGCAAATAATGGTTATAAACCATATAATTTGTTGGAAGTAAAAAAGAGGTAAAAAAAATGATCACACTTGCACAGATACGCGCGCGTTTACAGGAAACACTGCGCCAAAGCACCATGACCCAAACCGAACTTGCAGGAAAACTCGGCATTTCTCAATCGACCGTGGCACACTACCTGCGCGGCGACGTCATGCCGTCACTGGACACATTCGCCAATCTCTGCTCCGTTCTCGACGCAGACCCCGCATACATTCTCTGCCTCAGCGATACCTGACGCCACGCCCCGCCGCATTCTGCGCCGCCCGCTTTGCGGATTGTTCCGTGCGCATTGCGCGTTTGTTGCGAACGCCAATTCGGCGGGTTGTTCTGCGCGTTGCACGGTTTATTGCGCATTGCCCGTTGCGAGTTGTTGCCCGCGCGCATTGAGGAATGTTGCGCACATTGCGCGGCTTGTTACCCGCCGCCCGCTTTGCGGGTTGTTCCGCGCGCGTTGCGCAGTTGTTGTTTGTTGCGCGCCGCCGCGCCCCGAGATCTGCCGCGCGCAGTGTTATGACGTTTAAAAGCAAACCGCCCTTCCCGAATTTTCGGGAAGGGCGGTTTTTGTTTCCGCAATTAGTCGATGGTAACTTCCGCGCCGGCCTCTTTCATGCGGGCAGCGATCTTTTCGGCTTCTTCTTTGTTGACGCCTTCTTTGATCATGCCGAGACCTTCGACGAGAGCTTTCGCTTCCGCAAGGCCCAAAGAGGTGAATTCACGAACAGCTTTGATGACTTCGATCTTCTTCGCACCGATGTCTTTGAGTTTGACGTTGAACTCCGTCTTCTCTTCGACAGCTTCCGCAGCAGCGCCCGCAGCGGGAGCAGCCGCAACAGCGACGGGAGCAGCGGCGCTGACGCCGAACTCCTCTTCCAAAGCCTTCACGAGCTCGTTGAGCTCAACAACCGTCATACCTTTGATCTCTTCGATGAACTTAGCGATATCTGCCATTTTGATAATCCTCCGAAATAATTTTTTTAATAAATTGTTTCCGCTCTTTTTTACGCCGAAGCGGGCGGGCGGCGGCATAGCCGCATCCGAAAAGAAAGAACGTTACTGCGCTTTCTTCTCCGCGATCGCGTTGAGCGCGATCACCACGCCGCGAAGCATCGCGGAGAGAACGCCCGCGAAATTCGCGATAGGCGCCTGCATGGAGCCGAGCATCTTTGCGATGAGTTCTTCCTTGGAAGGCATATCCGCAAGCGCTTTGATGCCTTTCGCATCGATGTAAGCGTTGTCGACGTACGCACTCTTCGGAATGATCTTTTCGGGCATAGCCTTGACCGCTTCCGCAAAGATCTTCGCCGCCGCCGTTTCGTCGGGGCTGAACGCGGTTGCCGTCGGGCCGTTCAAGTCGTTATCGAACGCATCCACGCCGAGCTCGTTGAACGCTTTGCGGAGAAGGGTGTTTTTATACACCTTGTACTCCACGCCCGCAGCTCTGAACTTGTTGCGAAGATCGGAAACTTCCGCGACGGTAAGTCCCTTGTAATCCACGAATACGACGGACTTGCTGTTCTGGATCTTCTCTTTGATCTCTTCTACGACTTGTTTTTTAGCTTCCAGATTGGCTGACAATGTGTTTACCTCCTATAAAAATTTTCTCACG